>DATEDV010000028.1:0-3230 GCA_035281485.1 Candidatus Limnocylindria bacterium
CGTCGCGGCGGATCACGCGGGTCAGTCGCTGAAGGCCACGGTCGTCGAGCACCTGCGCGAGAAGGGGCACGCGGTGCGCGAATACGGGCCGCCGGCCGATCCCGACGACGACTACCCGCTCATCGTCCGCGAGCTCGCCGATGCGATCGTGCGGGGCGAGGTCGACCGCGGGATATTCACGTGCGGATCCGGGATCGGTCCGGCCGTGGCCGCGAACAAGATCCCGGGCATCCGCGCGACGGTCGTGGAGAACGAATGGTCCGCCCGCGACGCCGTCGAGCACGTCGACGTCAATCTGCTCACGATGGGCGAGCGCGTGATCGGCGACGAGCTGGCGAAGAGCCTGATCGATGCGTATCTCGGAGCGGCGGTGCAGGGTGGCCGGCACGAGCGCCGGCGCAAACAGATCGATGCCATGGAGCCGCGGTCGACCGTCGCCGCCGATCCGAGCCATGGCGTAAGGAGAGGTGTATGAGCCACATCGAACGGACGGACCCGGAGATCTACGCGGCGATCGAGGGCGAGCGCCGCCGCCAGGTGGAGAAGATCGAGCTCATCGCCTCGGAGAACTACACGAGCCCCGCGGTGATGGAGGCCGTCGGCAGCGTCCTCACGAACAAGTACGCGGAGGGCTATCCCGGGCGGCGCTACTACGGCGGGTGCGAGTGGGTCGACGTCGCAGAGACGCTCGCGATCGAACGTGCCAAGGCCCTGTTCGGCGCGGCCGCCGTGAACGTGCAGCCGCACGCCGGCGCGCAGGCGAACATGGCCGCGTACGCCGCGGTGATGCAGCCCGGCGACACGATGCTGGGGCTCGCGCTCGATCAGGGCGGGCATCTCACGCACGGCTCGCCGGTGAATTTCTCGGCGAAGCTCTACAAGGTCATCCCGTATCACGTGCGCCGCGAGGACGAGCTGATCGACTACGACGAGATCGAGCGTCTCGCGAAGGAGAGCCGGCCGAAGGTGATCGTCGCCGGCGCGACCGCGTATCCACGCTTCTTCGACTTCCCGCGCCTGCGCCGGATCGCGGATGAGGTCGGTGCCCTGCTCATCGTCGACATGGCGCATTTCGCCGGCCTCGTCGCCGCCGGCGAGCACCCGACGCCGGTGGGACACGCGCAGATCGTCACGACGACGACGCACAAGACGCTGCGCGGGCCGCGCGGCGGCATGATCCTCAGCGACGCCGAGTTCGAGAAGCCGATCAACAGCGCGGTGTTCCCGAACATCCAGGGCGGCCCGCTCATGCACGTGATCGCCGGCAAGGCGGTCATGTTGAAAGAGGCGGCGTCGCCGGAGTTCAAGACGTACGCCAAGCAGATCCGGAAGAACGCCACGGTGCTTGCCGCGTCGCTCGCGAAGGCGGGCCTGCGCATCGTGTCGGGCGGTACCGACAACCATCTGATGCTCGTCGACGTGCGGCCGCTCGGGCTGACCGGGAAGAAGGCGGAGAAGGCGCTCGACGCCGTCGGTATCACGGTGAACAAGAACACGATCCCCTACGACCCCGAGAAGCCGGCGATCGCATCGGGCATCCGCGTCGGGACCCCGGCCGTGACGACGCGCGGCATGCGCGAGGCGGAGATGGAGCGCATCGGCGCGCTCATCGCGCGTGCCCTCAACACGAAGGGCGACGACACCGTCGCGCAGGAGATCGCGGCTGAGGTGCTCGACCTGACTCGTCGCTATCCGGTCCCCGGCATCACGCCCGAACACGCGTCGGCGAGGTGAGCCAGCTCTGAGCGCGCCGCAGCTACACGTCTCGACGCACCCGCTCGTGCGCGAGAAGGTCACGCGGTTACGTGATGAGGGCACGAAGCCGCAGCAGTTCCGCGCGCTCGTCGGTGAGCTCGCGACGCTCCTGCTCTACGAGGCGACCTCGGACCTGCCCGTCGACGACGCGGAGGTGAGGACGCCGCTCGCCACGGCGAGGGGCGCGCGCCTCGCGGAGCCCGTCGGCCTCGTCCCGGTGCTGCGCGCGGGGATCGGCATGGTCGAGGCCGCGCTCGAGCTCATGCCCGAGGCGCAGGTCTGGCACATCGGGCTGTTCCGCGACGAGCGCACGCTGCGGCCGATCGAGTACTACAACAAGCTGCCGTCGGAGGCGACGGTGGCCGTGTGTCTTGTCCTCGATCCGATGCTCGCGACCGGAGGGTCCGCGGTCGCGACGATCGACATCCTGAAGAAGTGGGGCGCGAAGCGCGTCAAGTACGTCGGCCTCATCGCGGCGCCCGAAGGTGTGCGCGCGCTCACGAGCGCGCACGCGGACGTACCGATCCACGTCGCCGCACTCGACGAGCGCCTCAACGAGAAGGGCTACATCGTCCCCGGTCTCGGCGACGCGGGCGACCGGCAGTTCGGCACGCGCTGACGGCACGCGTGCCGTTCCCGGGCACGCACCGTGCTTCTTCCGTGCCAAGTGGCCAACAATGTCGATGCCAATGATCCGATCTCGCTGTTACATGTAACGCGCCGCTTCGGTGACGTCGTCGCGGTCGACGACGTCTCGTTCTCCCTGGCGCCAGGGACGATCCTCGGTCTCATCGGACCGAGCGGTTCGGGAAAGACCACGATCCTGCGCATGCTCACCGGAAGCCTCGCGCCGACGAATGGCGAGGTGCGCGTTCTCGGTGAGCCCCCGACACGTTTTCGCGCGCGCACCCGCGAACGCATCGGCTACATGCCGCAGAACTTCGTGCTCTATCCGGAGCTCACGGCGAGCGAGAACCTGTCGTTCGTCGGCGCTCTCTTCGGCATGTACGTCCTGAAGCGGCGCCGGCGTGTGCGCGAGGTCCTTGAGCTCGTCGATCTCTGGGACGTGCGCGACCGCCGCGCGAGCAAGCTCTCGGGCGGGATGCAGCGACGCCTCGCGCTCGCGGCCGCCTTCGTCCACGAGCCCGAGATCTTGTTCATCGACGAGCCCACCGCGGGCATCGACCCGATCCTGCGCGCACGTATCTGGGAGGAGCTTCGGCGTCAGGCTGCGGAAGGGCGGACCTTCATCGTGACGACGCAGTACGTCGGCGAGGCCGAGCACTGCGACGGCGTCGCGCTCCTTGCGGGTGGCGAGCTGCTCGCGCTCAATTCGCCCGCCGAGCTCCGTCACGAGGTCTACGGCGGGGACATCCTGGACGTACGCACCCACCGTGAGTTCGACGCGAGGTCGCTCGAGGGCGTCCCGGGCGTTCTCAGCGCGAAGCAGCGCGGCCCGCGAGGGGTGATCGTCG
>DATEDV010000029.1:0-5517 GCA_035281485.1 Candidatus Limnocylindria bacterium
TATACGGGCGACGACAGGGGCATGATCGATGTGCTCGAGCGGATCCTGGGCCGTCAGTTCGCCGGCGGGTAGGTGGGCACAGCCCAGCCGCGCGCGCGTTCAACCGCGCGCTGCCAGCCCGAGTAAAGCGTTTCGCGTTCATCGCGTGACATCCGTGGCTCGTAGTGCGCGGAGACGGCACGCCGCCGGCGCAGCTCATCTGTCGATGACCAGACGCCGACGGCCAGACCGGCGAGGAACGCCGCGCCGAGCGCGGTGGTCTCCCGTACCCCGGCGACCTGGACCGGTATGCCGAGGACGTCCGATTGGAGCTGCATGAGGAATCGATTGACGGTGCCGCCACCGTCCGCACGGAGCACGTCGATGCGCTCCCCGGCGGCGCGCATCGCCTCGACCAGGTCGCGCGTCTGGTACGCGATGCTCTCGAGCGTCGCGCGCGCGATGTGCGCGCGCGTCGTGCCGCGCTCGATCCCGATCAGCAGGCCGCGCGCGTACATGTCCCAGTGCGGGGCGCCGAGGCCGGTGAACGCGGGTACGAAGTACACCCCGTCATTACCCGTGAGCCCGGCCGCGAGCGCCTCCGTCTCATCCGCATGGGCGATGAGCCCGAGGCCGTCGCGCAGCCACTGCACCGCTGCGCCGGTGATGAAGGCGCTGCCCTCGAGCGCGTAGGTCGCGCCGTCGCCGATGTCCCACGCGAGCGTGGTCAGAAGACCCCCGCGCGCCGCCGCGGCCTGGCGGCCGGTGTTCGCCAGCAGGAAGCATCCGGTGCCGTAGGTGTTCTTCGCCTCACCCGCAGCGAAGCAGGTCTGACCGAACAGCGCCGCCTGCTGATCGCCGGCGATGCCCGCGATCGGCAGCGCCGCGCCGAGGTGCGCGGGATCGGTCTCGCCGACCACGCCCTTCGACGGCACTGGGGTCGCGAACATGCCGCGGGGAAGGTCCAGCGCGGCGAGGAGCTCGTC
The DNA here is from genome assembly GCA_035281485.1 of Candidatus Limnocylindria bacterium. Taxonomy (GTDB): domain Bacteria; phylum Chloroflexota; class Limnocylindria; order P2-11E; family P2-11E; genus CF-39. The sequence continues at coordinate 966 of DATEDV010000029.1, forward strand.
GTCCCACTGCCGCCGGTGGATGTCGAAGACCATCGTGCGGGAGGCGTTCGAGACGTCGGTCACATGGATCCGGCCGCCGCTGAGCTTCCAGGCCAGCCACGTGTCGATCGTCCCGCACAGCAGCTCGCCGTCCTGCGCGCGCGCCTGCGCGCCAGGGACGCGGTCGAGGATCCAGCGCACCTTCGTCGCGGAGAAATACGCGTCGATGACGAGGCCGGTGCGTTCGCGCACGAGGCCTTCGAGGCCGCGGGCGCGAAGGTCCTCGCAGATCTGCGCGCTCGCGCGGCTCTGCCACACGACGGCGGGGTGGATCGGCCTGCCGCTTCCGCGCTCCCACACGACGGTCGTTTCACGCTGGTTCGTGATGCCGATCGCTGCGATGTCGCGCGCCGTGACGCCGGCGGCCGCGATCGCCTGTCGGCCCACCGCGACGGTGGTCGCGAAGATCTCGTCGGGGTCATGCTCCACGTGTCCGGACGCCGGGTAGTGCTGCCCGATCTCGCGGTCGGCAGCGCCCCGGACCGTCCCCGTCTCGTCGAACACGAGCGCGGCCGAGCCGGTCGTGCCCTGATCGAGCGCGAGGACGAGCTTCACGCCACGCTGAAACGGCGCATCGGCGCGATCTCCGCACGATAGGCGGCGACCTCTTTCGCCCGTCGCGCGTCATCCCAGCCGAGCGCGGCGCCCATGTGGCGCGCGACGGCATCGAGGCAGTCGAGACCCTGACACGCCCGCAGACCGAGTGCCGTCCTGCGGAGAAGGACGTCGCCGAGCGTGACCGCCCACTCGCGGACGACCGCGTGGACGACCTCCGCGGCGATCCCGTGGTGATGGGCGCAGAGCGGCTGGCGCAGCTGCGGGTCGCTGTCGGCGAGCGCGACCAGCTGGCTCGAGCGGGTCCCGTAGACACGGTCGAGATGCCGCGCCGTGTCCTCTCCCACCGCCGCGCGCGCCGCCGGCGCGGAAGCCGGTCGTGCGCCGGGGAGGGGAGCGTCCGCGGTCGACCCGGCGATCCTTCGTCCCACCTTTTGCAGCACCATGTCCGTGGTCTCCTCGGCGATGTCGCGGTACGCGGTGATCTTGCCGCCGACGACGGACAGGAGGCCGAGCACGCCGTCGCGTCGCTCGTGGTCGAAGAGCGCGTGCTTGCGCGAGACCTCCCCTTCGCTCACGCCCACTTCGCGCACGAGCGCCCGGACGCCCGCGTACGTGTAGTAGATCTCGTCGAACGGCGCGTCGGGGAAGGCGCGCCGGGCCTCCGTCTGCAGGTACCGAACATCCTCCTCGGTGGCCGCGGCGTCGGCCGGGTCCCCGCTGTAGTCCGTGTCGGTGGTGCCGACGAGCGTCCCGTCCAGCCACGGGAGCACGAAGAAGAGGCGGCCGTCGCTCTTCGCGAAGAGCACGTGGGCCTTCTCGGTCGCGCGAGGGGTCACGATGTGGGTCCCCTTGGTGAGGCGGAGCAGCGGCTTCGGCTCCCGCCGCACCGGCGCGATCGTCGAGTCCAGCCACGGACCGGTCGCGTTCACCGTGAAGCGGGCCTGCAGCTCCAGCTCGGTGCCGCCGATCTCGTCGCGCACGCGCGCTCCCCTCACGCGAGCGCCGTCGCGCAGGTATCCGAGCGCGCGTGCGTGATTCACGACAGTGGCGCCGTGCTCGGCGGCGTCGATGACGTTCTCGATGACGAGGCGCTCGATCAGCGGGACCTGAGCGTCGTAGAAGCGCCACGCGCCCCACAGCCCATCGGGATCGAGCGACGGCTCCGCCGCGAGCGTCTCGTCGCGGTCAAGCCACTTGCGCTTGGGCAGGCTCTTGTCGAGCGACAGCGCGTCGTAGAGCTGCATCCCGATCCGTAGCTTCGCCTGGTACCAGAGGCTGGGTCGATAGAGCGGCAGCAGGAACGGAAGCGGGAAGACGAGGTGTGGCGCGATGCGGAGCAGGATCTCGCGCTCGCGCATGTCGCTGCGCACGAGCCCGAAGTCGAAGAGCTCGAGGTAGCGCAGGCCGCCGTGGATGAGCCGCGTCGGGCGGGACGTCGTGCCGGAAGCGAAGTCATCCTGCTCGACCAGCGCCACCGAGAGTCCGCGCAGGGCAGCGTCCCGCGCGATCCCCGCTCCGATGATGCCGCCGCCGATGATGAGGAGATCGACGGTGCGGCCGCTGAGCGACCGCACCGTCTCTTCCCGTGTGGCTATGGGTTCGCCTTGTTGTACTTGTCGATCTGCGTGTTGATGTCCGCGACGGCGGCCTCGAGCGCCGCCTGGGATGTCGCCTGCCCGAGCAGGACCGACTCGATCATCTTCTGCGTGCGCTGGCGGGCCTGCGGCATGACGCCCAGGACCGCGCCGTTGGTCGCTCGATTCTGCGGCGATTCACGGATCTGTGTGATCGCCGTGAGGAACTGCGGGTACTTGGTCGCCCACTCCTTGCTCGGGCCCTGGTCATAGGCGGCCTTCACGATCGGGTAGTACCCCGTGTCGGCCTGCCACTGCGCCTGGACCGCGGGCGTCATCGCGTACTTCACGAACTCCCACGCGGCCTGCTGCTCCTCGACGGGCCGGCTCTTCATGATGTACAGCGACGCCCCGCCGATGATGTTGCCGCCGTCCTTCGGCCGGCTGTCGGGACGCGGGTAGATACCGGTGCCGATCTCGAACTTGCCGGCGACGGTGTTGATGTGGCCGCGCAGCCGCGCGGTGCTCTCGATGTACATGGCGGTCTTCTGCGCGTTGAAGGCGTTCGCCGCGCCGTCGTTGTCGATCCCGGGGTTGAAGAAGTAGCCGCCGTCCACGCCGGCCTTCCACCAATCGAGGATCGCCTTCCCCTGGGGGCTGTTCCAGAGGACCTTTGTCGCGCGGTTGTCACGTCCGTTGCCGTTGTCGGCGTACGGCGCGGCCGAGGTCGCCATGAGCTGCTCGAACAGCCAGCCGTAGACCGACGGGCCGAAGCCGAAGCGGACGGTCGCGCCGCTGGCGTCCTTCTTGGTCAGCTTCTTCGCCGCGTCGGCGACCTCGGTGAAGGTCACCGGAGGCTTGTTCGGGTCGAGGCCGACCTCTTTGAAGGCGTCCTTGTTGTAGTAGAGCATCGACGAGGACGAGTTGAACGGCATGCTCTGCAGCTTGTCCTGGTACTTGTAGTAGTTGATGACCGCGGGCTCGAAGTCCGTGGTGGAGAACTTGTCGCGGTCGATGAATGCCTGCATCGGAACGACCTGACCGCTGTCGCGCATGTAGGCCTGACCGATGTCGTAGACCTGCACGAGCGCCGGCGCTGCGTTCGACGCGATGGCCGTGTTCAGCTTCGCGAGAAGGTCGTCGTAGTTGCCCTGGAAGACCGTGGTCACCTTGATGTTGCTCTGACTTGCGTTGAAGCCGGTGACGATCTTGTTCAGCGCGTCACCATTCACGCCTGACATCGCGTGCCACCATGTGATGGAGGCGGCCGGCTTGACGTCCTTACCCGGCGCTTGGCCGCTGCTGTCACCGCCACCACTGCCTGGCAAAGCGCCGCCGCACGCGGCCGTCACTACTGTGAGCGCGAGTGCGAACCCTAGGAGCTTCCGCATCCTTTTCCTCCCTACAGAGCCCTCGGAATGTTCAGCTTGCCATGCTAGGCCCCGACACAGCGCCACGCAGGGTCACGCCTGGAGCCGAGCGCGCCTCATCCCTTGACCGCGCCGGCGGTCAGCCCGCGCACGAGCTGGCGCTGTCCCAGCACCAGCAGGGCGAGCGTGGGCGCCGCGACCATGACGACGCCGGCCATGACCAGACCGAAGCGCAGCGTCTCCTCGAAACGGAGCTGGGCGATCCCGACCTGCGTCGTCCGCATGAACGTCTCGTTCGTCACCAGCAGCGGCCAGAAGTACTGGTTGTACGTCGAGAGGAAGCCGTAGATGGCGACGGTGCCGAGGATCGGCCGCGACAACGGGATCACGGTCGAGAGGAAGAAGCGGAGCGACGAGGCTCCGTCGATGCGCGCGGCATCCCACAGCTCGCGAGGGATCTGGAGGAACGCCTGCCGGAGAAGGAAGGTACCGAATGCCGTCGCCATGAAGGGGACCGCGAGTCCCTGGTATGTGTCGAGCCAGCCGATCGAGCGGATCGTGATGTAGTTCGGGATGATCGTCGCTTCCCACGGGATCATCAGCGTGCTCAGGAAGACGAAGAAGAGCACCTGTCGCCCGCGGAACGTCAGGAACGAAAAGGCGTACGCCGCGAGGCTCGCCGTGATGAGCTGGCCGATCACCACCGCGGTCGAGACGATGAAGCTGTTCAGCAGGTAGCGCCCGATCGGGATCGTGTCGAGCACGTTCGAGTAGTTGTTGAGCGATGGGCTCGCCGGGAGGATCGGCGGAGGGAACGTCGCGATCTGCGATTCGCTCATGAGCGAATACGAGAGCGCCATGAGCAGCGGGAACGCGACGACGACCGAACCGATGGCCAGCAGCGCGTAGGTGAGAACGCCGCGGAGCGTCACTGATAGTGCACCCGACGCTCGACGAAGCGGAACTGGATCAGCGTGAGCGCCATGACCAGAAAGAGCAGGATCACCGCCT
>DATEDV010000030.1:0-8941 GCA_035281485.1 Candidatus Limnocylindria bacterium
ATCTCGGATCGAGCGTCGGCGGTGACCGCACGCAGCCGGTGACCGCGAACGTCCAGGTCGGCTCCGGCACGGAGCAGTTCTGCTGCACTGCCGCGGGTCCGTCATTCGACATCGTGACGAGCAACACCGCGTGGTCGGCGCCGACGGCGGCCGCCCCCGATACGTGGACGGCATCGACCGAGCGCAAGGAGCTCGCCGGCCACGAGTACGTGCACACGTGGCAGTACTCGGTCGGTGGACGGGCGTGCATGGTCGGCGGACCGCGCTGGCTCACCGAGGGCATGGCCGAGTCCCTCGCGTACCGTTCGCTGGTGACCGCCGGACTCATCCCGGCCGCGAACATGGACGTGTTCATCAAGCGGCAATTGCGCAACGCGCGGTACGTCACGCTGCGCTCGCTCGAGACGTCATGGCCCGCCGACGTGAACCCCTTCGCGATGGGCTATCTCGCGGTGGACCGGATGCTCGCGGCGAACGGCCCGCTCGCCTTGCGAACGTGGTGCGCGCGGGTCGGCCGCGGCGAGAGCTGGCAGTCCGCGTTCAGCGGCGCGTTCGGGCAGACACCGGATGCGTTCTACGCAAGCTTCGAGGAGTTCCGCACCGCATACACGCGATGACGTGGCATCGCCGCTTCAACGTCACCGGGGATGGGGTGGCGTGTTCCTTGCTCCGCCGGTCGATATCGGCGAAAGGAGCACGAAGATGGGCGATAAGCGGCAGGAAACGATCACCAAGTACCTGGGCGACATGAAGTCGGTCGTCAGCCATGTCCAGACCGCGATGGAGCGTCAAAGGGACGAGTTCAAAGACAAGGCCGAGGTATCGCAGACGATGGGGCGGATCGCCTACGGCCTCCAACGGCAGTCCGAGTCCCTTGGGGCGCGCCTCGAAGTCCTCGGTGGCAGCCCGACGCATCCGGTGAAGGAGGTCGTCTCCGACGCCGCCGGCGTCGTGGCCGGCCTTTACAACAAGGTGCGCACGGAGGGGGCGGCCAAGGGCCTGCGCGACGACCACGTCGCCCTCAATCTCGTCTGCATCAGCTATTCGACATTGCACACGACCGCCGTCGCGCTCGGCGACGCTGAAACGGCATCGCTGGCGAAACGGTCGTTGACCGAGACCGCGAAGTTCGTGACCGAAGTCGACGCCCTCATCCCACCGACCGTCTTCCAGGAGCTGCAGGACGCCGAGTTCGGCGGATCGCTCGACAGCTCAGCGCCGGCGCAGACTCGGACGGTCTATCGGGAAGCCTGGACCGCGACCGAGACCTTTGAGCGACCGAGCGAACCGGAGATGCGACCGACGTCGCGCTGAGCGGACCCGCATCGCCGGCGGCGACACGCCTGTCGCTGCGCAGCTGTGAGCTGGATGCCGCCGCTCGCCGTGTGGCCAGCGGCGGCATCACGGTCAACGCGCGAGATCGCGACGAGCTCAGCCCGCGAGCTTCGAGAGGAACAGCGCCTCGGCCAGACACACTCGTTCGAACTCCGCGAGATGCAGGCCCTCGTCCGGACCGTGCGGACCAGACTGCGGGTCGTCCACACCGGTCACCATGATCTCCGCCTTCGGGAAGAGCTCGGCGAAGTCGAAGAGGAACGGGATGCTGCCGCCCGAGCCAGCGTCCACCGACTTCGTACCCCAAGCTTCCGATAGCGCGGCGTGCATCGCGCGATACGCCGGTCCACCGGTCTTCGTCGCGAACGGCTCCCCGGCCGGATGGCGATCGATCTTCAGCTCGGCGCCCCAGGGAACGTTCTTCTCCAGATGCTTCACCAGGGCGTCGAGGGCCTTCGTCGCGTCCTGCCCCGGAGGGATGCGCATGCTCACCTTCGCCCGGGCGACCGGCACGAGCTGGTTCACGGCGTCGCGCACCGGTGGCGCGTCGAGCGCGAGGACCGACACCGCGGGCATCGTCCACATGCGATCGGTGAGCCCGCCGTCCCCGATGAGCTTCACGCTCGCGCGCACCCCGGCCTGCTCGCGGAGCTCCGCTTCGGTGAGGTCGAGCGGCGGCGCCTTCCCGCGCACGAGACCCGGGACCGCGACGTTGCCCTTGTCGTCGTGCAGCGACGCGAGGAGGCGCGCGAGCGCCGACAGCGCGTCGGGCAACGGACCGCCGAAACCGCCGCTGTGCACGGCCTTGTCGAGGACGCGAAGCTCCACGACGCACGCGACCACGCCTCGCAGCGTCGTCGTGAGCGCCGGTGTCCCGACGCGCCAGTTGCCGCCGTCGGCGACGACGACCGCGTCGCACCGCAGCCGATCGCCTTCGCCCTCGAGGTATTGGCGCAGCCGCTCCGAGCCGGCCTCCTCCTCACCCTCGACGAACACCGCGACACCGACGGGCGGTGTGCCGTCGTACGCACGCAGGGCCGCGATGTGCGCGAGCACGCCGGCCTTGTCGTCGGCGGCGCCGCGGCCGTAAAGACGCTCGCCGCGCTCCGTCGGCACGAACGGCGGCGTCGTCCACTCCGAATCGGGTCCCGGAGGCTGCACGTCGTGATGCGCGTAGAGGAGCACCGTCGGCTTCCCCGGCGGCGCCTTCCAATATCCGACGACCGCGGGATGCCCGCCCTCGGCGCGCAGCACGCGGACATCACCGCCGACGCCGCGCAGCAGCTCGGCGACGAGCTCGGCCGATCTCACCAGCGGCGCGGGATCGTGCCCCGGCGCGCTCACCGAGGGGATTCGAACGAGACGTTCGAGATCCGCTCTCACCTGCGGCATCAGCTCGCGCACTCGCGAGCGGAGGTCAGCGGCGGTGACTGTCGCCATCGCCTGGATTATCTGGCAACGCGCGGATCGACACAGGTAACGACACGGAGAGAGGGGAAAACGAAGAGGACGCACGAGGAAGAAGCGAGTCTTGCGAGTGAGCGACGCGCGCGCTGGCTCCTAGCGCGCTCGTCCTACGGCAACCTGTTGAACCAGAGCAGCGACAGACCGCCCGCGATGATCGACAGTACCGCCGCGAGCGCCGTGAGGTACGCGGTCACCTCGGTCTTCTGCTCCCGCAGCACCAGCTGCGTCGAGAGCTGCTCGTAGACGGCACGCAGGTCGGCGGCGTTCGACGCGTTGTAGTACTCCGCCTCGGTGAGCGACGCGATCTGCTTCAGAGTCGCCTCGTCGAGCCGCGTGCGGATCTGACGGCCCTGCAGACGGAGGATCGTGCCTTCCGGACTGCCGACCCCGACGGTGTAGACGCGGATGCCGCGGCCCACGGCCTCGCCGATGATCTGCAGCGGTGCCGGGAACTGGTTGTTCTGTCCGTCGGACAGCAGGATGATCGTCGCCGGCGCGTTCAGCGTGCCGCCGGGCGGCGCCGTCGGCATCGGCGCCTGTCCGCCGCTCGCCTCGAGACGCTGCAGCGCCTGCACGCTCGGCGGGATCTCCTCGTCGTTCTCGAAGATCGCGTCGAGCGAGGTGAGGATGCCGCGGCCGATCGCCGTCGCACGCTGGGGGCGCAGGCGATCGATCGCCTTGATCACAAGGTCGTGGTCGGTCGTCGGCGATTGCACGAGCGAGGCGTCGCCGGAGAACGACACGATCCCCACCGAGACGTCCTCGCCCTGTCGCATCACGAAGGCCTTCGCCGCTTCCTTCGCGGCCTCCATGCGGTTGGGCTTCAGGTCCTCGGCCTGCATGCTGCCGGACACGTCGAGCGCGAGGATCACGATGCCCTCCTGCACCGGCACCGAGACGACCGTCACCGGTCGCGCCACGGCGAGCGTCATGAAGAAGAGCGCGATGAGGAAGAGCGCGGGCGGGATGTGCCGGCGGATGCCGGGGCCCCGTCCCAGGGCCTCCTTCACCAGCGAGAGGCTCGCGTAGCGAAGGGCGTACTTCTGCCGGCGGCGCTGCGCCCAGATGTACAGCGCGATGAGGATGGGCACGACGAGCGTGAGCCAGAGGCCGAGCGGGAACAGGAACGTCATTTACGCGATCCTCCCGATCGCACGGTGACGCGCTCGACGGAGCTTACGCGTCGCGGCGAAACGCACCACCGTGCGCACCAGGTCCTCTTCGGTCGAGAGCTCGAGCGTATCGACGCCCGCGCGGCTGAAAGCGGCGCCGAGCGCGCGCTCCCGCTTGTTCACCACCTCGGCGAAACGCTTGCGGAACCGCGCGTCGTGCGTGTCGATGTGCAGCGCCTCGCCCGTCTCGGAGTCCGTCATGATCACGAACCCGATGTCGGGCAGCTCGCGTTCGCGCGGATCGGTGAGGCGGATCGCCAGCGTCTCGTGCCGTCGCGCGAGCAGCCCGAGCGGACGCTCCCAGCCCGGCACCGTGAAGAAATCCGAGACGATGAAGACGAGCGAGCGTCGCTTGATCGAGCGAAGCGCGGTCTCCATGAGCTCGGAGAGCGCCGTCGCTGGAGAGCTCTCGAGGCGCGGCCGTCGCTGCAGCTCGTCGATGAGCCGCAGGACCTGTACGCGTCCGCCGCGCGCCGGCACCACCTTCTCGACGTGCTTGCCGTACAGGATCGCTCCCACGCGGTTCCCGTGCCGCGTCAGCAGACGCGCGACCAGGCCGACGAAATCGACGAGCAGATCGCGCTTGAGCGCGGCCTGGGTGCCGAAATCGACCGACGGGGAAAGGTCCAGGAGGAAATGCGCGGTGATCTCGCGATCCTCCAGGTACTCGCGCACGTGCGGGAGGTCCAGGCGCGCCGTGACGTTCCAGTCGATGTTGCGGACGTCGTCTCCGGGCACGTACTCGCGGATGTCCGCCAGATCGAGGCCCTGCCCGCGGAACATCGTGCGGTAGTCGCCCTGGAGCAGACCGTCCAGGCGGCGGATGACGGTCCAGTCGAGGCGGCGGAGCGTTCGCTCCGGGGTGCTAACGGACGAGGGCGGCATGACCCTGCATCGGCGCGGCCGGCACCGGGATGCGCTCCATCACCTTGCCGATGAGCGTGTCGGCGGTGACGTCGTCCGACAGCGCCTCGTATGACAGAACGACACGGTGACGCAGCACGTCGACGGCGACGTCGGCGATGTCCTGCGCGAGGACGTAGCTGCGACCGCGCATATACGCGAGCGCGCGCGACGTCAGCACGATATTGATCGATGCCCGCGGGCTCGCGCCGTACGTGATGTACTTCGCGATGTCCAGGACTCCGTACTCCTTCGGCGAGCGCGTCGCGGTGACCAGACGTACGACGTACTCCATGAGCACCGGATCGACGAAGACCTTGTCGGTCTCGCGCTGCAGGCCGATGAGCTGCTCGGTGGTGAGCACCGGCTGCACCGCGGCGAGCGGGCTGGTCATGCGCTCGACGACGACGAACTCGTCCATCTCGCTCGGATAGGTGATGAGGACCTTCATCATGAAGCGGTCGACCTGGGCCTCGGGCAGCGCGTACGTTCCCTCCGTCTCGATCGGGTTCTGCGTCGCCATGACCAGGAAGGGGTCGGGCACGCGGTGCGTGTCACGGCCGATCGTCACCTGCCGCTCCTGCATGACCTCCAGCAGCGCCGACTGCACCTTTGCCGGCGCGCGGTTGATCTCGTCGGCCAGGAGCAGGTTGGTGAAGACCGGGCCGAGCGAGGTCTGGAACTCGCCGTTCTTCTGGTTGTAGATCCGCGTGCCGACGAGATCGGCCGGGACGAGGTCGGGCGTGAACTGGATCCGCTTGAACTCGCCGCTGATCGCCTGTGCGACGGTCTTCACCGCGAGCGTCTTCGCGAGGCCGGGCACGCCCTCGACGAGGAGGTGGCCGCGCGCGAGCAGCGCCACGACGATGCGCTCCAGCAGGTGATCCTGGCCGACGATGACCTTCTTGATCTCGAAGAGCAGACGCTCCATCTGGCTGCCGGGTCGAACGCTCGTGGTCATGGCTTCCCTTTCCTATTCCGGTGGTATGCCGAGCCCGGCCGACGCCGCGTCGATCGTGACCGCGAACCCCACCCCGCTGAACACCTTACCCGCCGGATTGACCAGTCCGGTGACGATACCCACGACATCGCCTCTTTGATCCACAAGTGGTCCGCCCGAGCTCCCGGCATTCACCGCGGCGTCGAACTGGATGAGCCCGCTGATCGGCTTCGCCAGGCCCGGCGCGCTCATGGACCGATCGAGCCCCGAGATGACGCCGGTCGTGAGCGATCCGGTGAGGCCGAAGGGATGGCCGATCACGAAGGCCGGATCGCCGATCGAGAGGCTGCCGGGATTGCCCAGCGTCGCGGGCAGGAACTGGTCGGGCGGCGCGAGCGCGCGGAGGACCGCGATGTCGCGATCGGGCAGCGTCGCGACGATCTCGACCGGCGAGCTCGTGCCGTCGGCGAACCGCACGCTGATGCCGGTCGCGCCGTCGATGATATGCAGGCTGGTGAGGATGTCGGCCATCTCGTCGACGATGACGCCCGCACCGCTGCTCGGCTCGCCGTCGGCGCCCCTGGCGGTGATCTGGACCACGGACTGCGACACGTGCTGGTACACGGCCGCCGCGAGCTGCGGCGTCGGTTCCGGAGTGGGACGCTCCGCCTCGGCGCGCAGGGCGAGCATGCCGCCGGTCTGAACGGCACCGACGAGATACCAGCTCAGCGCGAGCAGCGCGACCAGCGCGAGTGGAGCTCGGACGCGCGAGACGACGCGCTGCCGGAGCGTCGGGCGCGCGGGGACCGGTTCCGTCGCGGCGGGCGGCTCGGGCGCATCGCCGCGCGGGAACTGACCGTAGGGCCGGTCCGATCGGGAGAACGTCACTTCGGTCGACCCAGTCTAGGCCCGCCTGGTCGGTACAACTTATGAGTTGGTTAAGTGACGCCTCAGTCGGCGATCGGCACCATATAGCCCTGGCCGCGCATCGTGGCGATGACGTTCGGGCGACGCCAGTCGTCCTCGAGCTTGCGGCGCAGGTCACGGATGTGACGGTCCACCAGGTTGCTGTTCGGTTCGGCGTCCGCGCCCCAGACGCAGTCGATGATGTCCTCGCGCGTTACGACGCGACCCGAGTTGGCGACCAGGACGTACAGGAGTCCCCGTTCCAGCGGGGTCAGGTGCGGCGAGGTGCCGTTCAACGCGATGTGTCCCTTGGTGACGTCAATGTGCAGCTTGCCGGCCATGATGCCGCCGTTCAGCTCGGGCAGACGGCCCCCGGCGCGATGGATCGCCTGGCTCGCGCGAATGACGAGCTCGGCGGGATCGAACGGCACTCGCAGGATCTCCGTCGCTCCCGCGCCGATCGCATCGATCGCCCCGCGTATCCCGTGGTTGCGGACGAGCACGAGCACCGGACGGCTCGTCTTGACCATCTCGGAGATCGCGGTCGCAAGGCCGCCGTCGGCGGCGGCCTCATCGAGGACCGCCATGTCGCAGCCGGCCTCGCCGACCCGCGCGATCGGCATCTCCACGGTCGACGCATGTATGTGCGCCAGCGCCAGGGTCACGACGCCTGACAGTGGTGGCCTGGCGACCAGCGCGACCGTGATGGGTGGGGCGGCCTGAAGGATGGTCATAATGACGTTCCGTGATTAGGCGCCTCTGACACTGCGTAAGGGAAGGTCACAAAAGGTCCGTATACGAACGTAGCCCCACTCGGGAAGCAACCGAGCATCACCCCACGCGAGCGCGAGGTCCTGAAGCAGGTCGTCGGCGGTCTGCCCAATAAGGCGATCGCGGAGAAGCTCGGGATCGGCGAGCAGGCCGTGAAAGCACACATCTCTCGCCTGTTCCTCAAATTCCAGGTCGCCAGTCGCGCGGGACTCGCCGTCGCCGCCATGAGCGAGCAGTTCGGCCAGCAGGCTCTCGTCGCGGCCGAGCTCGCGCGCCTCGCGGAGATCGAGCACGCCGACGCGCTGAAGGTTCGCGCAAAGCTGCTCTCATCGCTCGTCGGAAGGGACCCCGCTGTGATCATCAACAGTGGAGGTCGCGTACTGCTGGCGAACCCGGCGTTCGAGCGCATCTTCGCGGCGGCGATGTATCAGGATGAACAAGGGGTGAAGCTCCCCGCCGACGCCGAGCCTCTGGCCAAAGCCTCCGTCGGAGCGCCGGCGATGCTGCGGTTCAAGCTCGCCAGCGGCCCGCGAAAAGGCAGCTGGTGGCATGCGGTCTCCGAGTCGGTCCAGTTCGACGGCGGCGGCGTGATGGTCGTGTTCCACCCGGTGCGACGGCCCCGGCGCGCTGACTAGCGGCTGCGATCCTCGGCCGGCAGCTTCGCGAGCGGCCCGCGCGTGAGCCCGGATCGCAGGGCCTCGATCGAAAGGCCCTCTGTCTCCTGCCACTCGTGCCCTTCGGCTTTGGCGTCCGAGGGACAGAACGCCCATCGGCCGGAGACGACGGTCAGCGTGTCAGAGTCGGAGCGCCGCTCGCTCGTGACGTGGGCATCGGCAATGCATACGAAGTGGATCATTCCGCCTTGCGCCATCGTCCTCCCCTTCCCCCGGGCCCGCTCGGGAATGCCGTGACCTATCCAGACCCTACCACCGTTACAGATGCCTGACGAGCGAGCGCCCCTTCGCGCGCTGCTCATCGCGAATCCGGCGGCGGGCGGACGCAACGCGCAGGACGGGGATCTCGGGCGGTGCGAGGCGATCCTGCGCGAGGCCGGCTTCGCGCTGGACAAGGTGGAGACCGGCGCGGAGTCGCCGACCTCCGCCGAGCTCGCGCGACGCGCGGTACAGGAGCGCTATCCGTGCTGCATCGTGGCCGGCGGAGACGGCACCGTCGCGCCCGCGGCCGCGGCGCTCCTCGACGCACCGGTCTCGCTCGGGATCCTTCCCTTCGGCAGCGTCATGAACATCGCTCACGGTCTGGGTCTGCCGCTGGAGCCGGTCAAGGCGGCTGAGGTGATCGCACGTCGGCACGTCGTGCGCGCTGACGCCGGTGAGGTGAACGGCAAGATCTTCTTCGAGACCGCGGGGATCGGCCTCGACGCGGAGATCTTCGGCGCGGCGCGCCACGCCGAACGCGGGAACTGGCGGCGCGCGCTGCGGCGCGCGAC
>DATEDV010000031.1:0-2280 GCA_035281485.1 Candidatus Limnocylindria bacterium
GCGGCGGCGAAGCGGAGGAACGCTGGTCGCCCGTGACGAAGAACGAACGGCGCGAGCAGCAGTAGCACGAAGCCGTCGCGCGGGGTGAGGAACGCCGTCGCGCCGAGCGCCGCGCCGGCCAGCGCGTAGCGCGGATGGCGCGCGGTGAACGCGTACCGGTACCCGGCGGTGATGAGGAGGGCCGCGAGCGCGTTCGGATAGATGTGCGCCGCGAGCGCCGTGAAGGGCGCGAGCAGCGCGACCAGCGCCCAGGTCACGCGCGCCGTGGGCGCGTCGCGCACGGTCTCGCCGAGGAGCAGCCAGAGCTGCGTCGCGGCGAGCGCGGCGATGGCCGCGACGACGAGCGTCGCGCCGAGCTGCCCTCCGATGAGGAAGCCCGGCGTGATGAGCGCGGTGAGCGCATAGCCCTGGATCTGCCGCGGACCGGTCGGTGCGTTCGCGACGTGCATCGGGACGTCCGACGGCTGCGGCGGGATGCCGAGGAGCTCGGTGAAGCGCGCGGCGTCGATCGTCGCGTCGAGGGAGCCCTGCGCGAGGCGCTCCGCCGCGAGCAGGTAGAAGACCTGATCGCCGAACGGCAGCGAGCCTGCGACGCGCCAGATCGCGATGCCGCTGTACGCCGCGAGGCAGAGCAGGAAGACGAGCGGGGGCGGCGCGCCGAAGCGGATCGTGAGCCACGCCGCCGGTGCGAGGCGGACGGCGAGGATGCCGATCGCGGCGAGGCCGACCGCGTCGCGCGGCGCCGGGCCGATCGCGATGAACATGAGGCCGGCGAAGAGACCGAGGGCGGAGAGCGCGTCGTGGCGGAACGACCGCGCCGGGTCGCCGCCGGCGATCCCCGCCGCGATCGACAGCGCACTGCCCGCGGCCGCCGCGAACGGCACGAGAAGGCGCAGCGCGGACGCGACGGCCGGATCGCCGAACTGGTCGGGCCACTCCTGCGTGAGCGCGCGCCACGTCGAGAGCGTCAGCGCCAGGCCGAAGAGGACGTGCGCGACCGTCGTCATTCGTGCTGGGCCGTTCATGGCGCGTGAAGTGTCGCGGAAACGATCAGCGCTTTTTCGCGACGGCGTAGACGCTCTGGCCCAGCGGGAGCGAGATCGCTCGCTCGAGGCGGAGCTGGAGCGGCAGGATGCGGCGGTCGAAGAGGCGCACCAGGTCGGGCGACTGCTCGGTGTGTCCGCGGATGCGGAAGCGCCAGAGCCAGCCGAGGAAGCCGGTGACGTTGTAGTAGCGGATGGTGGGGACCGCGAACCCCGCGCCCTCGAGCAGCTTGCGCAGGCTCGCGGTCGTGTAGCGGCGGTGGTGGCCGAGCCTGCGATCCAGTGTGCTCATGAGGAGGCCGAACGCAGGGACGAAGATGACGAGCGTGCCGTCCATGCGCAGCTCGCTGCGCGCCTTGCGCACGGCGGCGCGATCGTCCTGCAGGTGCTCGAGCACGTTGATAAGGAGCGCCGTGTCGTATCCGTCCTTGTGCAGCGGGGCGCCGAGGTAGTCCGCGACGACGTGCTCAACGGGCTTGCGGGGCTGCGCCGCGGCGATCGCCAGCTTCGCCGTCGCATTGCACTCGGGATCGACCTCGACGCAGGTGAGCCGCTGGACCTTCGGGTCCGCCAGGATGCGTGGCGAGTACGTCCCGATGCCCGAGCCGATCTCGAGGACGCTGCGGCCGAGGTGCGGTGCTATGAGCTCCGTGTAGATCCAGCCGACGTAGTTCTCGGCGTCGCTCATCACCTCGAGGTCCGCCGCCGCGAACGACGGACGCGCGGCGGACGCGTCGCTCACGGGCCTGGGCGCCGGGTGATGACCGAGTGCAGCTCCTTCACACGGAAGTTCAGCGTGTGGAGGATGAGGCCGGTGCTGATGAGGAGACCGCCGAGCAGGATGAGCGTCGCTGCGAGGATGTCGGCGAGCGCCGGCCGCCCGAGATCGAGCGACGTGGGCAGCCCGAGCAGGGCCGCGAGCGCGAAGCAAATGAGGCCGAGCCCGCCGAAGAACGTGAGCGGCTTGTACGAGCGGAGCAAGTGGATGACCTGAAGCGCGATCGCGAAACCGTCGCGGTAGGAGCGGAGCTTCGAGACGCTGCCCTCGGGACGGGCGCGGTACTCGATCGGCACCTCGGAGATGGTCATGTTGTAGAAGAGTGCCTGGACGGTCATCTCGGTCTCGACCTCGAAGCCGCTCGAAACGACCGGCAGGATGCGCGCGACCTCAGCGGTGAATGCGCGGTATCCGGACAGAACGTCGGTGAGTCGTGCGCCCCAGATGAGGCTGATGATC
>DATEDV010000032.1:0-3407 GCA_035281485.1 Candidatus Limnocylindria bacterium
GGCGCGCGAGGTGCGAGCGCTCGTCGCACAGCTGGCACGCGAGGGAACGACGATCTTCCTCACCACCCATTACATGGAAGAGGCCGACGAGCTGTGCACGCGCGTCGCGTTCCTCAGTCAGGGCCGCATCGTCGCCCTGGACACGCCGCGGGAGCTCAAGCTGCGCTACGGCGAGCGCACCGCGAAGGTCCTGTTGCAGGACCGTAGCGAGCAGACGCTGCGGCTTGACGATCCCCAGGATGCCGCACGGCTCGCCGAGTGGATGCGCGCCGGTCGCGTGCTGACCCTGCACTCGCAGGAGGGAACGCTCGAGGACGTCTTCGTCGCGCTGGCCGGCCGTCCGCTGTGATGCGCCCCGCGATCGTCGCCGCGATCTTCCGCAAGGACCTGATCGATGCGCTGCGCGACTCGCGCATCCTCGTGTCGCTGCTCACGCCGCTGCTGCTCGCGGTCGTCTACAACTCGATCTTTCCGGAGGAACGCCTCTTCGAGGCGAAGGTCGCGTACGCCGGTCCTCGCGAGTCCGCCCTGGTCCAGACGCTTCAGGAGCGCGCCGGCGAGTCGGTGTCGCTGAGGCTGCGCCAGGTCGAGACCGAGGCGGAGGCGCGCGGCCTCGTCGCGAGCGATGAGGTGGACGTCGCGTTCGTGCTCCCCGACGACGTCGATGAAGCGGTCCGTCAGGGACGGCGACCGACGATCACGCTCATCCAGACGACGGAGGGCGGTGCGGCGACCGAGTTCGTCTCGGCGTCGCTGCAGGCCGGCGTCCGCACGCTCAGCGGCCAGGCACCGGTCGCGAACTTCATCGTGGAACGGGTGCAGGCGGGTTCCGCGGAGGCCGGCGTCATGGGTCAGCTTGGCGCGCGCCGCTACTTCGTCCTCGCGACGGTCGTGATGATGCTCGGCATGATCGCGGTGCTCGCGGTCCCGATCATCCTTACCGAGGAGGCGGAGAAGAAGACGCTCGACGCTCTCCTGCTCGTGGCCAACTACCGGGAGGTCATCGTCGCCAAGGCGCTCGTCGGCCTGGCCTACACCGCGCTCTCCGTCGCGCTCATGCTCGTACTCACGCGCCTGCAGCCGGCGGACATGACGACCTTCGTGGCGGGGACGGGACTCACCGCGGTCGCGCTCATCGGGGCGGGCCTGCTGCTGGGCGGCATCTTTCGTACCGCGAACCAGGTGTACACCTGGTCGAGTCTCGTGCTCATCCCGGTGATCGCGCCGCCGTTCGTCGCCGGATTGCCGATGCCCGCCGCGCTGGATGCCCTCATGCGCCTGTTCCCCACGTTCCAGGGCATGCGCCTGATGACCAACGGGCTCGCCGGCCGGCCGCTGTTCGGCGACGTCTTCGTGGCGTACGCGGTGATCGTCGGATGGGCCGTCGCCGCGTACGGACTGCTCGCCTGGCGGCTGTCGCGGCGGGAGTCCTGATCGTGGACGGTGCGAAGGGTCGCTGGGCAGCGCACCCGGACGCGAAGGTCCGTCGGGATCTCCCCACCGTGAGTCCGGGTCGCGTCGTAGGCATCGGCGCGCTCTGCGACCTCGGGCCGCTGCGCCCCGACGACCAAAGAGATCAGAGCTTCTCGGTGAGCGAGTTCGTCGCATTGGAAGATGGCCGACGCGTGACCCTGCACGAGGATCGCGGCTTCACGATCGGTCTGCGGTCGACGGTCGAGCCGGGTCCTCTGGATGTGCGCAGAGGCCTCACGCTGGAGAGCCTGACCGAAGACGTGTTGAACACCGTGCTTCCCGATGACGATGTCCCCACAGAGGACCATCCCTGGTCCTGGCTGGCCGACCTGGCTCGGGCTCGCGGTCTGAACGTGAGTGCCGATGACCTACGAGGTCTGTCGTACGAGGTGGTCTTCACCGATGCCGTGCGCCGTTGGCTTGGGGCCGCCTGAGGCTCGCGGCGCGATCAGTCGGCGAGTATGTGACCGCGCAACGACTTGAGCGCGCGGATCTCACCCAGATGCCCGAACTCGCCTTCGATGAGGCTCGTCAGCCGCTGCAGCGCGGTGCGCTCGCCAGCGGCACCGGCCGGCGGCCTCGCGAGGCCGTCCGCGCCCAGATCGTTGACCGCCTTGGTGAGCGCGGCGATCGTGGAGTCGTAGTAGCTGAGCAGATCCGCGCTCGAGAGCTCCGGGATGCGCGCCACCTCCTCGACGGTATAGCCGGTCACGGCGCCCCAGCCGTTCGTGCCGATCCCGCGTGGGTCGTACCCCGTACGCGAGGCCCAGCCGTCGCGCTGCCAGAGCTCGTCGGTGTCCGCGCCTCCGCGAAGGATGCGATGCGCCATGAGATCGAACCAGCGGGCCAGATGCCACACGGTGACGCCGATGCTGTTCGCGTTCGGATGCGGTCTCCAGCGAAGCGCTTCCGCATCGAGCTCCTCGACGTCGGTGCGCACGTGCCGTCCGAGATCGCGAAGCATCCCCAGCAGCAGCTCCATCAGCTCGGCACACTACCCCGCGCGTTCGTACAGGTGTAGCTCGAAGCGCTTACGGAAGCCCTCGTCGTGCAGGTTCTCCATCGAGGCTTCGTTGTCGAGGTCCGACATCGCGTAGAACACGCGGTGGCCGCGCCTCCAGCCCTCCGCAAGACGCGCCGCGATGAGCGCGTTCTGGATGCCGCGGCCGCGGAAGCGCGGAAGCACGCTGCCGGAATACAGGCCCGCGACGGCCGTGCCGCGGAGCAGCACACCCGTCGCGACTGCCGTTCCGTGGACGTTCCCGATGAACGCGAGCGCACGTCGTCCTCGACCGAGCTGCCGGATCCAGCCGCGCTCGAACACCTCGGCGATCGGGCCGCGCCCGCCGAAGCCACGCGTCGCGAGCTTCGCGTAGCGCGCGGCATCGGCGGGGCGCACGCGCTCCACGCGCAGTCCTTCTATATGTCGCGCGCGCGGCGGCTTGGCCGTGTCGCGAACGTTGACCTGGAACACGACGCGCACGAGGCGGAAACCGCTCGCCGTCAGGAGCCGAACGTCGCTCCCGCGCACCACCGGGTGCATCACCTCGATCCGCGCGGGCACACCGGCGCGCTCGTAGTGCCGCAGGACGGCGTCGATCGCCTGCTGCGACGCATCGGCGAACGTCCCATAGCCGGTGACGTGATTGAAGAGCGGACCGGTGAGCTTCGTCGACGTGAGGCAGACCAGTCCCGAGCGCCGCGCGACGGAGAACCCATGCCGGCGCTCCAGACCCGCGTCGCCCATCATGTGGCGCTCCATCGAGATCGCCATGAGCGATGCGATCGCGGTCGCCAGCTCTCGCGCGTTCGTGCTCAGTCCGCGAGCTTCAGCATCGGGATCTCCTGATGCGGGGCGCCCTCCCAGGAGTAGAACTCGAGGCGGCAGACCTCGCGGAAGCCGAGCTTCGCTGCGATCGGCGCGGAGGTCGAAC
>DATEDV010000033.1:0-2239 GCA_035281485.1 Candidatus Limnocylindria bacterium
GGCCGGGACGTGTTCACCGTCGACGTGTCCAGACGGCCTGAGCTCGCCCGCAAGTACGGCGTCGCGCTCGTACCGACCGCGGTGGCCGTGGCTCCAGGAGGACTGGTCACCGCACGGCTCGCCTGAGACGTGCGCGGTCTAGTCTTGACTTCGTTGCACCGGACAAAGGGCCGCGTCACCGACGATGGACCCGCTGAGCGGCTCCGCCGTCTCGAGCGACGCGTCGACGAGCAGCTCCGCGAGCTGGCGGAGGCTGGCGAGCTCTCCGGCCTGCCGGGCGAAGGCGCGCCGCTCGCCGACGACGATCCCCACGCCGGCGATCGCTGGGCCGCGCGCCATGTCGCGATTAACGCGAACGTCGCGCCGGAATTCGTCGAGATCCGACGCGAGATCTCCGATCGGCGCGATCGCCTCGTCCGGCGCCTACGCGCGCATCGCGAGTGGCTCGGCGACCGCGCAGCGCTGCTGACCGATCTCCCGGCGGAGCGCATCCTCGACGCCGCGCGGGCGACCATGGCCGCCGACGCGCGCGTCGAGACCGAGCTTCGCGACGCGCTCGCCGAGCTGAACGCGCTCGTGGCACGCCACAATCTGAAGGTCCCGTTCCGCCTGCAGGTCGCGCCGCTGTCGCTGGAGGTTCTCCGGGAGCGGGTCTAAGCCGCGCGCTCCCAGGGCGAGCGGATGATCGGCGGACGGACCGGCCCGCGCTTTCGGTAATTGAGGTAGGCGTAACGGTCGCAGGCCACCTCGGCGGCCGCTCCCCAGCCGTGCGTCAGGTAGAGCCACCAGTGACAGAACTCGTGCAGATAGAGGAACCGGATGACTTCGCGCCGGGTGCTGAATAGCAGGCGCGTCCGGCCCCAGGCGCCGACCTCGATCTCCTCGCGGAAGGGCCGAAAAGGCTCCGGAACCTGGATGACGATCTCGGGATGATCCCAGTAAGTGAATGCCTGGAGGTGCGGGCCGGTGCGGTAGCGGAGCGGCTTCACGGTCACCGTGTAACCGGTCGCGGTCGGCAGTCCACGGAGGATCTCGCGCACCTTCAGAGGCGGGTGGGTGGGCAGGGTGGAGCGCACCGCCATCGGGCCGAGCGGCCGACCAGACGCTCGCAAGTTCTTCACTTACCAACTGTACGGACCGGGCCTGCGCTACCGAGCCTGGGCGCAGCGATGGCCAAAAATCGGCCATTTCGCTACGATGCGGCCAGCGTCGTTCGAGCGGGAACGAGTAGGCCGCGCGGACCGGAAAGCGAACCGGAGCTGGTGAGAACCGGGACGGCGAGCGCGTAGCGAATGGCTCCCGCGAGACGCCGCGGCGAAAGGGAACGATTAGCCGCGGCCGGAGGCCCGCCGTTACCAACGGGCGCTCCCTGACAGGGGAGGCAGAGGCCGTCGCAGCGATGCGCCGGCGCGTTCGGGTGGCACCACGAGCCCTCGTCCCGATCTCGGGCGAGGGTTTTTTGTATTCCCGCGGGAGCGGATCGCGAGAAAGGGGACGTGAGGTGGCGATCACCGCGCCGAAGGCCGTCGAGCTCGTGCCGGTCATGCGCGAGCGCCTGGCCGATCTCGAGACGCCGGTATCGGCGTTCGCGAAGCTGCGCTCGCTCGGCGGTGCGTTCCTGCTCGAGTCGGCGGAGGGCGGCGAGCGCATGGGGCGTTACTCGTTCATCGGCGTTGCCCCGCGCACACGGCTGTACTTCCGTGACGGCACGATGGTCGCTGAGCGCGACCCCCAAGACGTCGATTTCCACGTGCCGGCCAAGAACGGCGTCGTCGCGATGACACACGTGCCTGCAGCGGATCCGATGGACGCCCTTCGCGCGGAGGTCGGTCGTTATCGCCGTGAGTCACGTCCGGACCTGCCGCGTTTCAGCGGCGGTGCGGTCGGCTTCGTCACCTATGAGGCCGCACGTCGCTTCGAGCGACTTCCGCTGGCTACGAACGATCCGTACTCCCCGTGGGGCCTACCTGACATGGTCTTCGGCATCTACGACACGGTCATCGCCTTCGACCACTTGCGACACACGCTTACCGTGCTCGCGCACGACGATGCGGCTTCTCCGGGCGGAGCGGGGCGGATGATCGACCGCGTGTTCGCTGCACTTGACGCGCCGCTGCCGGCCTTCGCAAGGTCCGCCGCGGGTGAGGTTCGGGTCACCCCGAGCGGGTCGCCCGACGAATACACGGCCCGCGTCTCGCGCGCGCGCGAGCTCATCGCCGATGGGGACTGCATCCAGATC
>DATEDV010000034.1:0-2948 GCA_035281485.1 Candidatus Limnocylindria bacterium
GACAATCACCAAGCGGTTTGCCGCGCAGGACATCGAGTCAACCGAGGAGAACCGGCGGGCGTACCGCAACACGCTGCTGTCGACGCCGGGCATCGAGGAGTACATCAGCGGCGTGATCCTGTACGACGAGACGATCCGCCAGAAGGCCGCGGACGGCACGCCGCTCGTGAAGATCCTGAAGGACCAGGGCGTGCATCCGGGGATCAAGGTCGACCTCGGTGCGAAGCCGCTGGCGTTCGCCGAAGGGGAGCTCGTGACCGAGGGCCTCGACGGTCTACGCGAACGCCTCGCGGAGTACCGCGGCCTTGGCGCGGTCTTCACCAAGTGGCGCGCGGTCATCACGATCGGCGACGACATACCGTCGCTCTACTGCATCCGCGTCAACGCGCACGCGCTCGCGCGGTACGCGGCGCTCAGCCAGGAGGCGGGGCTGGTGCCGATCGTCGAGCCCGAGGTCCTGATGGACGGAGCGCACTCGATCGATCGCTGCAACGAAGTCACGATCCGCACCCTGCGCAACGTGTTCAACCAGCTCGCCGCGCAGCACGTCCGCTACGACGGGATGCTGCTCAAGCCGAACATGGTGCTCTCGGGCAAGGACGCCCGCGGCCGCGCATCCGCGCAGGACGTCGCGCGCTACACGGTCGAGTGCTTCCGGCAGACCGTGCCGGCGGCGGTGCCGGGCATCGTGTTCCTCTCCGGAGGCCAGTCCGACGACGAGGCCACGATGAATCTCGACGCGATCAACCGCTATGCGGCACAGGTCGGCGCGCCGTGGAAGCTGTCGTTCTCATACGGACGCGGCCTGCAGGCGGCGCCGCAGAAAGCGTGGTCGGGCAAGACCGCGAATGTCGCCGCGGCGCAGCGTGCGTTCCAGCACCGCGCCAGGCTCACCGCCGCCGCGCAGCTCGGCAGGTACACGCCGGAGATGGAGAAGGAGACGGTCTCCGCCTAGGGCGCGTCAGGCGTGCGCGGCCTCGAAGGCCGTCGGCGGCATCGCGCGCCCGCTCTTCGGGATCCGCGACACCAGCGCCACCGCGATGAATCCCATCACCGCCGCGCTCACGAACATGAGGTGGTAGTCGCCCAGGAGCACGCGGAAGAAGCCGCCCGCGTACGCCGCGAGCGCGGCGCCGACCATGTGCGAGAACCAGATCCAGCCGTAGAGCGTGCCGACCGACGCGCGGCCGAAGATCGTCGCGGTGAGATTGACCGTCGGCGGAACGGTCGCGATCCAGTCGAGACCGTAGACGATCGCGAAGATGATCAGCCCCTGCATCTCGTACACCAGGGGCAGCGCGAGGAGCGATAGAGCGCGGAAACCGTAATACGCCGCGAGCAGCTTCCGATTGTCGTAGCGATCGGTGAGCCAGCCCGAGGCGAGCGTGCCGACGATGTTGAGCGCGCCGAGCAGCGCGAGCGCGCTCGCCGCGGCCACCTCGGTGAAGCCGTGCTCCACCGCGTGCGGGATGAGGTGCGTCCCGATGAGCCCGTTCGAGGTGTATCCGCATACGAAGAAGCTGCCGGCCAGCAGCCAGAACTCTCGCCGCCGCAGCGCGTCCCGTAGCGGCGTGCGCCGCGCGTCGTCGGCCTTCTCGCTCGCCGTGAGCGTCGCGCCCTCGCCGTAGGCACGCTGACCGACGTCGCTCGGCCGGTCGCGCATGAAGATCGCCAGGGGCGCGATGACCAGCGCCGCGGCGGCGAGCAGCAGAACGATCGCGGCCCGCCAGCCGAATGTGACGGTGAGCGCGGCCATCGCCGGCACGAAGACGAGCTGGCCGGCCGATGTGGAGCCGCCGAACAGGCCGACGACCAGGCCGCGGTGCGTGCGGAACCATCGCTGCGCGATCGCGGCGCTCGCGACCTGCCCCGCGGCGCCGGTCCCCAGCCCGATCACCAGTCCCCAGATGAGATGCAGCTGCCACAGCTCGCGGATGTTGAGCAGCGCGAACAGCCCCGTCCCGATCAGAAGGATGCCGCCGAGCAGCAGTCGCCGCGGCCCGAACCGCTCCAGCAGCATGCCGCCGAGCGGCCCGCCGAGCCCGAACGCGAGCAGCGAGACGCCGACGGCGAGCGAGATGGCGGCGCGATCCCACCCGAACTCCCGCTCGAGCGGAACGATGATCACGCCCGGCGCGGCGCGCACCGCCTGCGCGGCCATGAGCGTGACGAGCGTCACAACGACGACGACCCAGGCGTAGTGAAGGCGGCGGATACGCATCGGCATCGTCGAGTCTAGGGAACGCCACGCCCCAGACGTTCGCATTCGGCTGCGGCTTTCTGGAGCCGCTGCTCGTCGCTCCATCGGTAGACTTGATCCCGGAGAGGTGTCCGAGTGGTTGATGGTGCCGCTCTCGAAAAGCGGTAGGCGAAAGCCTCGCGGGTTCGAATCCCGCCCTCTCCGCAGCCGATGGAGCCGCGGATCACCCTCATCACGCTCGCGGTCGCGGACCTCGAGCGGTCGCTGGCCTTCTATCGCGACGGCCTCGGTTGGCCGACGGAGGGGATCGTCGGCCAGGACATCGAGAACGGCGCGGTCGTGTTCTTCGAGCTGCAAAGCGGGCTGAAGCTCGCGCTCTGGCCAAGGGCGTCGCTCGCGAAGGAAGCTCGTGTCGACGTGGACCGTCACGGACCGGCGAGCTTCGAGGTCGCGCACAACGTTCGCTCGAAGGCCGAGGTCGACGAGGTCGTCGCGCTCGCGACGACCGCCGGCGCGAAGGTCACCAATCCGCCGGCGGACCGGCCCTGGGGTGGGTACTCCGCGCACTTCCAGGACCCGGACGGTCACCTCTGGGAGATCGCGTGGAATCCCGATCCGCGGTTCGCGACCGAATGATGCGGGCGCTCGCTCGCCATAATCCTGAGTGGGAGAGGTCGCATAGTGGCCGAGTGCGCCCGCTTGGAAAGCGAGTAGCCGAAAGTCTCGCGCGTTCGAATCCCGCCCTCTC
>DATEDV010000035.1:0-4838 GCA_035281485.1 Candidatus Limnocylindria bacterium
TCGATTCGCCGGTCGGGTTCGATTCGCCCGTCGGTTTCGACTCCCCGGTCGGCTTCGACTCACCGGTCGGGTTCGATTCGCCGGTGGGCTTCGACTCCCCGGTCGGGTTCGATTCGCCGGTGGGCTTCGACTCCCCGGTCGGGTTCGATTCGCCGGTGGGCTTCGACTCCCCGGTCGGCTTTGACTCCGCGGCGGCGTACGTCAGCGCGCAGCAGCGCACGCTCCTCGCGGGATCGCTGAATGGCGGCGTCTCCGACGAGCTCATCGTGCGAAACACGTGGGACAGCGATGGGTTCTTCTACATCCGCGTGCGGGGGCGCGACGGCGCGTTCAGCGTGGATCGGCCGTTCAAGCTGACCGTGACGCTGCTCCCGAGCCCGTGCACGGGCATCCAGCGTCCGACGCAGACCGCCGGAGGCGCGACGATCGTGCGCGACCAGGCGAATCCGATGACGATCATCGCCGTCGACTTCGCACGGATCACCGGCACCACGCAGGAGAAGGCGGACCTGAGGGCGGCGCTGCTCGCGTTCGCCGCGCGGCCGGAGGTGCTCGGTAAGGTCATCGATGTCGGCACCGACGCCCGCGTGGCATTCGCGAACGAGCAGGCCGACGGCGCGCTGGCGTGTCCGTTCGCGAAGAACCTCGTCGCGACGGAGATCGACCGCATCGTCGACGCCGCGCGCGTCGTCAACGCCACGAAGTACGTGATGGTGCTCGGGCCCGACTCGGCGATCCCGTTCTTCCGCTATCCGGACCGCACGCCGTTCGGCAACGAGCGGCAGTTCATTCCGCCGGTGCGCGACGCGTCCGCCTCCCAGGCGGTGCTGCGTCTCGGATACTTCATGGGTCAGGACGCCTACGGCTCGATACTGAACATCAGCCGAGGCGACCATCTCTTCGCGATCCCTGACCTGCCCGTCGGGCGCTTGATCGAAACGGCCGCGGAGATCACCGGCATGCTGCAGGCATTCCCGGTCGGCGGCATCGCGCCCACGAGCACCCCGTCGCTGGCGGTGGGTTACGACTTCATGGCGGACGGCGCGCGCATGGTGCGCGAGCAGTTCGATGCCGCGCTGGGCAACACGTCACAGCAGACCGTGCAGGTATCCGAGGATGGCGTCACGAAGACCTATGACCTCATCCACGAGCCGGACAGCACGGCGGCACCCTGGACGGCCCAGGCGCTGCAGAAGGCGTGGCTGGACCAGCGCCACGACCTCACGCTGCTGGGCGCTCACTTCAGCGATTCGGCCGCGCTCGCCGCGGACGGCAAGACGATCCTGGAGTCCACCGCGCTGGAGAACGCCGCGGCCGACCTGAGGAACACGATCATCCTCGGCCAGGGCTGCCACCTCGGGTACAACCTGGTGGATCAGGACGGCGTTCCTGTCGTGACGCGCACGACGGACTGGGCGCAGGCCGCCGCGCGGAAGAAGGTCGGCGCGCTCATCGCGGCGACCGGCTACAACTTCGGCGCCGGCAAAGCACCCGGTGACACGGGCGACATCGTCGAGTTCGGCGAGCGCATGAACCTCGACGTCGCGCGACAGCTGCGGTCCGGCACCGGTCCCGTCTCCATCGGCAATGCGCTCATCGGCGCCAAGCGCGCGTACCTGGCGATCACCGGCTCATACCTGGGCGGCCTGCACGAGAAGCAGCTCGCGGAGATCACGCTCTTCGGCATGCCGATGCTCTCGGTGAACGTGCCCGGGCGCCTGCCGACCGGTGCGGTGGAACACATCACCGCTCCGACCAGCGGCGACGTCACGGTCAACTTCTCCGCGACGCCTGCGCCGTCGCACGAGCTCACGTCGCACGGCGGCTTCTACTCGGGTCAGGATGGCACGCTCGGGATCCCGGGCTTCCCGATCATGCCCGTCGATCTCGCGATCGCCGACGGCAACGTCCTGACGGGCATCGGATTCCGCGAGGGTACGTACACCGACCAGGACGGCTTCGTGCCCACGATCAGCTCGCCGGTCACCGAGGCGACCTCCTCGCTCACGGACGCGTACCGCTCGCTGGTCTTCTCGCCGGCTCCGCACCAGCTCGTGAAGCCCAACCACATCGGCGGTCTGGCCTCCGGAGCGGGGACGAACTACGTCGTCATGACGCCGGTCCAGTACCGGTCCGCATCGGCTGAGTCCGTCGACGGCACGCTCCGCCGGTTCAGCTCGCTGACGGTCCGCCTCTATCAGCGCTCGCCGGCTCAGGCGTCGTTGACGCAACCGCCCTCCTTCGTCCAGGTGCGGGCGACGCCGACCGGGACGGATGCCGTTCTCTTCGAGGCGTTCGTCGTCGGCGCGGTGCCGACCGAACAGGTGTGGGTGACGTTCACCGACACGTCCAGCCAGTTCCCGCGCCGCTGGCGCTCGCTCGACCTCGTGGCGGACGGCGATGTCGCCACGAGCGGCCGCTGGACGGCGACCGCGTCGCTGGATGACCTCGGTGCCGAGTCGTACGACGACCTGGTGTTCTTCGCACAGGCGCAGGCCGTCGGCTTCGTGAGCGCGGCATCCAACGGCGGCGCCTACTACCGCGTGACCACCGCCGTGGCGACCCCGACGGCGCCGAAGCGCTCGACGGAGGTGTCGCTCATCAGCCCGCCGACATCAGGCGCGTACCGGTCGACGCAGCTGTTCACGGCGGAGCTCCGCGAGAAGGTCCCGGGCGGAGACGCGCCGCTCAGCGGCCGCACCGTGCGCTTCGCGCTCGGGAATCAGCGTCTCTCGGCGACCACGGGCGTCGACGGACGCGCGACGATCTCGCTCAAGCTGCTGCAGCAGCCGCGCGGCTGCAACACGACGACACACTTCGGCTGCTACCGCCTGAGCGCGTCGTTCGACGAGGACGCGGCGAACCTGGCTTCGACGACCTCGACGGACTTCGAGATCACCAAGGCAGCGTCCACGCTCACGCTCTCCGCCGACGCCATCACGGTCCGGACCGGTGCACCCTGGAGCGCGGTCGCGACGCTGACCCTCGCGGGCGGCGCGCCGGTGGAGACACAGACGGTCTTCTTCACCGCGACCACGAGCGGAGGCAAGACCTACGTCGCGACGACGCTCACGGGCACCGATGGCACGGCGAGCATCCCGGGATGGGACCTGCCGACCGGCTCCTACACACTGAAGGCCCAGTACGGGCAGGTCGTTGCGCTGGGCGGCGGTGCCACGTACGACGCGACCAGCCTTTACTACGTCGGCGCCCAGGACACCGCGGTCCTGAGCGTCGGCCTCGCCGGGGTCGAATACAGGGGCGACGTCGTCGTGCCGCTCGGAACGAACGTGAATCTCAAGGCGCTGGTGACGCCGCCCGACGGCAGTGACCCGGCGTCGGCGCAGGTGCGTTACGTGCTCAGCGGCCCGGCCGGCACGGCGTACGCGAGCCAGCCGGTCGCACGCGGGGCTGGTGGCGACTGGCTCACCACGATCGTCGGCGGCCTCCCGGTGGGCGTGTACGCGGTGCATACGAGCATCGTCGGGACGTCCTACGACGGCGAGGGGCAGCTCGCGTACCTGAGCGTGTATGACCCCAACGGCGGCTTCGTGACCGGCAGCGGATGGATCGAGTCACCGGCGGGTGCGTTCGCCGCGGACGCGACCCGCGTCGGCAGGGCGAGCTTCGGATTCAACGCCAAGTACAAGAAGGGGACCAGCGAGGTCACCGGCAATACCGAGTTCCAGTTCAGCGCGGGCGATCTGCGGTTCAAGAGCTCGACACACCAAGCGATGTCGCTGGTGATCGCCGGCCGCAAGGCGATCTACAAGGGCACCGGCACGATCAACGGCGAAGGCAGCTACCAGTTCATGGTCGCCGCGGTCGACGGACAGGCCAACAAGGGCGTCGGACCCGATACGTTCCGCGTCAAGATCTGGGACGCGGCGACGGGCGCCCTCGTCTACGACAACCAGCTCGGCGCGGGTGACGAGGCCGACCCGACGACCGTACTGGGCGGCGGGAGCATCGTCGTCCACAAGTAGCTAGACGGCGAACGACTCCAGCCGCCGAAGATCGAGCGTCGCACCGAGTTCGACGAACAGTGAACGCGCGCGCTCGCGAAGCTCCCGCGCTGCGCGGGAGCGTTCATCAGTCACGGGCAGCCGCGCGTACGCCCGCGCCAGAAGCGAGAGCGTCCGACCCAGCTCATGCCGGTCGTCGCCCTTTTCGAGGAGGGCGCGAGCCTCCTCCAGCGCCACCACGGCACCGAGCACATCGCGGTCCGCCAGACGGGCGCCGCCGGAAGCCTGCAGCGCGATGGCGACGAGCTCGGGTAGCGCGAGCTCGCGCGCGATCGCCAGGCCGCGGTCCGCGGCGGCGGTCGCGAGCGAGGAGCCCATCGCGATGTAGGCATCGGTCAGGTCGCGAAGCGCCTCGACCATGTAGGTGCGCTGCCCCGCGCGCTCGAAGTCCGTGATGGCGGAGCGAAGCTGCGCGACACCGGTGCCCACCTCGCCCCGGGCGACATTCGTCGCTCCCAGTCCGACCAACGACGCGCTCGCGCCGAACGCGTATCCGATCGACGACGCCAGCTCGAGCGCCGCCTTGTAATGGAGCTCGGCGTCGGCGAGCTCTCCGCGGAGGAAGTGGATCTCGGCGATGTTGCCGTGGCTGTGAACGCGCCCCAGCTGATCGCCGATGCGCCGCCGGATGGACAGCGCGCGCTCGTATGCCTCGAGCGCGGGAACGTGCCGACTGCGCCGACGCTCCGTCCTTCCGATGTTGTTGTGCACGTTCGCCTCGCCCAGCACGTCACCGAGCCGGACGTAGGCCGCGAGGCTCTCTTGCTGGAACTCGAGCGCCTGGGCGAGCTCCCCGCGATACCCATAGACCGT
>DATEDV010000036.1:0-7983 GCA_035281485.1 Candidatus Limnocylindria bacterium
GTTCGGGATCCTTGTATGCCATGCCATTCATCTAGCAGGCAGCCGACGTCGGTGCAATAGGACCGGCGTAATCTGACGGCGATGGCGGGCGACGCGCGTGCGATCTGCGCCGAATGCGGCCACGTTCGCGCATGGCACGACCGGGACGCGGCGCGGAGCATGAGGAGCGGTGAGCTCGCCAGCGACCGGCGCTGCTATCGCGAGGTCGGCGGCGCGGGGTGTCGCTGCAGCGGGTTCCGAGAATCGGGCGAGATCGCGGTCGGCGCCTTTCCGGCGCGTGGCTCGCGCAACATCTTCATGTCCGGCGTGCTCACCCTGCTACTCGTCGTGATGGGACTGGCGCTGCTCTACGCCTACCGCTCCCAGTCGCCGTCGGTGACGCCGATCTCGTACACGCAGGCGCAGCAGGCGATCAACGCTGGCCAAGTGAAAGCGGTCACGATCGTTGGGAACCAAGCGACGATGGAACTGCAGAACGGCGACAAGCAGCGTGTCACGTTGCCCGATCGCCCCGACGCCTTTCAGAAGATCCTCGACGACTACAACAGCGCGAATCCGTCACGGGCGATCGTCTATGCGTATCAGTCGGACAGCACGCCGCTCACCGTGGTGCTCTCGATACTCCTAAGCCTGCTGCCCGTACTGCTGATCGGCGGTTTCTTCCTTGTCATGATGCGGAGGGCCCTTCACCGGTAGGACGCCGGTCCTCCGGGGCGAGTCGTGCGCGGAACTCATCCTCGGTCATCAGGTGCTTTCTCGCGTTGCAGCCGCGACAGGCTGGCAAGATGTTCTCGATCCAGTTGGTGCCACCGCGAACGAGCGGAACGCAGTGGTCCTGCTCCAGCGGACCGATCCTGCCGCAGTAAGCGCAAGCGTGTTCATACATCGCGACCAGCTCCCGCCACTCCTTCGCGGTAAAGAAGCCTTCGGCTCCCTTCCGCAGAGCTCGATGCTTCTCGCGTTTGGCCCGAACCACATCAGGGTGCGCGCGGTGATATGCGGCGATCTGGGCCTTCAGCCTCTCCCGATGACGCGCATAACGAGCGCGACCTTCCGCGCGGTGCTTCTCCGGATGCGCAGACCGCCAGCGCTGCATGGCTGCCCGCGCCTTCTCAGGGTTGCGGCGCATCCACTCTCGGCCGTATGCACGCCGCTTCTCAGGATCGGAGTACGGCATCGATCCAGTTGCACACGCGCGGTAACTAACAAAGGGCGGACGGCGGTGCAATAGGACAAACAAAAGGACCCTGGCGGGTCCGCTGTTGCGGGAGAAGGATTCGAACCTTCGGCCTTCGGGTTATGAGCCCGACGAGCTACCGCTGCTCCATCCCGCGATAGTCATTCTACCGCGTTACCGCTGCCCGAAGAAGAGCTCGATCCACCGCGCGATACGGCTTGCTCGGCCGCCATCCCCGCGCGCCGCGTCACTCGCAGCACCAGAGCGCTCCACCTCGATGATCCCCTCGCCCGGCTTCACCAGGTCGTAGTCCTGCGCCTTCTGGATGAGGTAGTCGGTCGTCGTCTTCTGCGCGATCGACGCCGCGAGCTGCGCGTTCCGCGCCTGCTCGGCGACGATCTGGTCCTGCAGCGCGTCCTTGGCGCGCTCCAGTGCGTTCGCCTGCACGGTGATCCCTGTGAACGCCGCGGCGCACATGAGGCCCACGGCCAGGACCGCGGCCGCGACGAGCGGCCGCGTCGTCCGCGGGCGGCGCGATCGCGAGCGGGTCTGCTTCCTCACACGCGAATCATGCGTCAGCGACCGTATCGAATGGAAGAGGCGGCACCTCCAGGCCCGCGGCACGCGCCGCACCGCGACCGATGAGGCCGAGGATGTGGACCGCCGCGAGCGGATCGCGGACCTCGCGCATGAACGCCGCGGCGACGACCGTCCTGGACGGGCCAAAGAAGATCGCCGCGTCATTGCGCGTCGCCTCGAGCGTCCCCGTCTTATTCGCGATGCGGCCGCCGCGGCCGAGATACCGGCGCAGCATCGCGTCATCCTGGCACCGCTCGAGGACCGCGATCACCGCGTCCGACGTCCCGCGATCCACGAGCTCACCGGCGACGAGCCGCTCCAGCAGCGCGGCGATCTCAGCGGGCGTCGCGACGTTCTCGAGCCCACGCTTTTGCGCGTCCCAGTCGAACATGCCGCGCGCGAACTTGCTCCGCACGCAGCCCCACTCCGCCATGCGCTCGTCGATGCGCGCCAGGCCGAGGCGGTCGATGAGTCGATTCGTCGCGGTGTTGTCCGAGAGCGCGATGGTGAGCATCGCGAGGTCGCGCAGACTCACGTCGCTCACGTCCCGGAGCGCGCTGAGGATGCCGGTCCCGCCGACCGTCACGCCGACCCCGACGCGCTCGTCGAGCGACACGCTTCCCGCCGCGACGTCGGCGTACAGCGCCATCACCAGCGGGATCTTGATGACCGATGCGGCCGGGAACAACTCGTCCGCTCGCTGCGAGAACAGCACGTCCCCGCCGACCTCGCGCACGAACACACCGGTGACGCCGGGTGTCCGATCGAGCGCCGCGCGCGTCGGCGCGAACAATTCGTGCACGGCGCGAGCGTAGAGCCTAGATTGGCCGCTCGTGATCGAGTTTCGCGACGTTCACAAGCACTTCGGCCCGCTTCACGTGCTTCGTGGCATCGACCTAACGGTGAACGAGCGCGATGTCGTCGTGATCATCGGGCCGTCGGGTTCTGGCAAGAGCACGATGATCCGGACGATCAACAAGCTCGAGCCGATCGACCGCGGTGAGCTCGTGGTCGATGGCCTGCCGGTCCACGACCCGCACGTCGACGTCAACAAGCTTCGCCGCGACGTCGGCATGGTCTTCCAGTCGTTCAATCTGTTCCCGCACCTGACGGCGGCTGAGAACGTCATGCTCGCCCCGCTGAAGGTACGCGGTCTCCCGAAGGCGGAGGCGCGAGCAAGAGCGATGGCGCTGCTCGAGAAGGTCGGCATACCGGAGAAGGCCGACCAGCACCCGCCGCGCCTGTCCGGTGGGCAGCAACAGCGCGTCGCGATCGCCAGAGCACTGGCCATGGGACCGAAGATCATGCTTTTTGACG
This sequence comes from Candidatus Limnocylindria bacterium, assembly GCA_035281485.1. GTDB lineage: Bacteria > Chloroflexota > Limnocylindria > P2-11E > P2-11E > CF-39. The sequence continues at coordinate 3,074 of DATEDV010000036.1, forward strand.
AGCCGACCAGCGCCCTGGACGCCGAGATGATCCGGGAGGTCCTGGACGTCATGCGCGACCTCGCCCGCGAGGGAATGACGATGCTGGTGATCACCCATGAGGTCGGATTTGCCAGGGAAGCCTCGAATCGGGTGGTATTCATGGACGAAGGGCGCATCATTGAGGACTCGCCGACTGCGGCGTTCTTCGAGGCGCCACGGGAGGAGCGGGCGAGACAGTTCTTGAGCAGGGTCATCAAGCACTAGCGCGGCACACTGTCACCGGCACTGAGCGAAGCGACACGGTAAGCAAGCACGGGGCGAAAGGCAGGGAGGAATACATGCGGGGCATCACGCGCGCGCTCGCCTTGGGTCTGGTCCTCGCGTTCGTTGCGACGGCGTGCAGCACGCCGGCCGCGTCACCGTCACCGACGACGCCCGCGACGGGGACGGGGACCGCGACGAGGCCCAAGCACGATCTCTCGACCTATCAGTACGCGATCCAGACGAAGGGCAAGATCCGCATCGGGACGCAGGAGGACAACACGCCCTTCAGCGTCAAGACGCCGGCGACCGGCAAGTGGGACGGCTTCGACGTGGCGATCGGGCGCGAGCTCGCGAAGGCGATCTTCGGCGAGGGCGAGGACGTCGAGAAGTTCATCGAGTGGGTGCCGGTGGTCTCCGCCACTCGCATCCCAGCGCTCACGGACAACAAGGCCGACATCGTCATCAAGACCTTCACGATCAACGACGAGCGGAAGGCCCAGATCGACTTCAGCGACGTGTACTTCCGCACCGGTCAGCGGATCCTGGTGAAGAAGGACAACACGACCATCAAGGAAGCCGCGGACATGGCGGGTAAGACGATCTGCTCGCAGCGCGGCTCCACCAGCGAGAAGAACATCCTGACGGCAACGAACAACGCGGCGCGTCCGCTGCTGCTCGACAGCTACCCGGCTTGCCTCCTGGCGCTACAGCAGGGGCAGGCGGACGCCGTGTCCACCGACGAGACGATCCTCTTCGGACTCGTGAAGCAGGACCCGAACACGAAGATCGTCGGGAAGTACTTCTCCACCGAGCCGTACGGCATCGGTGTGAAGAAGTCGGTCGCGGGCGACCGCACCGGATTCGTCGACTTCATCAACCGCACGATGATCACGATGATCACGAGCGGCACCTGGGCGAAGTTCTACGAGCAGTACATCACCCCGGTCTCGGGCGACAAGAAGCGGACGCCGGACGACTAGTCTCGGCCTGAGCGAGCACCGCGTGCAGGGGGGCCGGCGCGTAGCCGGCCCCCTTTCCCTGTCGGACTAGGCGATGCCCGGCGCGATCGCCCTCGAATTCCCGGAGCTGTTCTTCACGGGCTTCTGGCTCACGGTCCAGATCTCCATCCTCGGTCTCATCGGCGCGATCGTCATCGGAACGTTCGTCGCGCTCGCGCGCGTCTCTCCGCTCGCGCCGCTCCGCTGGGCCGGCGGCACGTACGTCGAGTTCTTCCGCAACACGCCGCTCATCATCCAGCTCTTCTTCCTCTTCCTCGGCCTTCCCTTCCTCGGGTTCCGCTTCTCGACGGACACCTTCGAGAGCATCTTCCGCGCGGCGGCCACCGGCATGGCGCTCTACCACGGCGCGTACGTCGCCGAGGTCGTGCGCGGTGGATTGCTCGGCGTCGACCGCGGACAGATCGAGGCGGCCCGCTCGCTCGGCCTCTCGTACGTGCAGATGCTGCGGTACGTCCAGCTGCCGCAGACATTCCGCTCGGTCATCCCGCCGCTCGGCAACATCGGCATCGCGCTGGTGAAGAACACCTCGCTCGCGTCGACGATCGGCGTGGCCGAGCTGCTCTACGCGGCGGAGATCGTGGAGTCGCGCACGTTCCGCGCCGAGGAGGCATTCGTCGCCGCGACCATGCTCTACCTCTCCCTCACGGTCCCGCTCGGTTTCGCGGTCAACGCGCTCGAGCGGCGGCTCCTGGTGGTGCGCTGATGCGACCGGACACCTGGCCCATGTTCGCCGACCCCGCGATCTGGGGATTCCTGTTCGAGGGTCTCCGCGCGACGATCAGCCTCGCCGTCGTCGCGGTCGCGCTGTCGTTCGGCGTCGGCCTCCTGTTCGCGCTCGGCCGGCTGTCTCGCAGGCGTTGGATCCGGTGGCCGTCGATCTTCTACATCGAGGCCACGCGCGCTCTTCCGGTGCTGCTCCTCATCGTGTACTTCGACATCAAAGGGACCGCCCTCTTCCGGCCACTGTTCGGCCCCGACTTCGAGCTCCCGAGGTTCTGGGCCGGCGTGCTCGGGCTCTCGATGTACACCAGCGCCGTGCTCGCGGAGATCATCCGCGCCGGCATCCTGACGCTCCCGCGCGGACAGACCGAGGCGGCGCGCGCGCTCGGCCTCTCGCATCCGCAGACGATGCGCTTCGTGATCCTCCCGCAGTCGCTCCGTCTGATGGTCCCGGCGTTGATGGCGCAGCTCACCACGGTCATCAAGGACACGTCATTGGTCGGCACGATCGGCGTCTTTGAGCTCTTCAAGCAGGGCCGCACTATCTACACGCAGTTCTTCAACCCGATCGAGGTCCTCCTCATCCTCGCGACGATCTACTTCGTGATCTGCTTTGCCCTCTCGCAAGCCTCACGTCGCCTGGAGCTCGGCCGTGCGCCACGCGCGGCGCGTGTGAAGATGCGTGACATCGAGCTCCGCGACCAGGCGGCTTAGCGCATCCGCTCCGCGACACGCGGTGAATCCGCGAGCCCTTCCATACCCACGCCTTCCACCGCGAAGGACGCGACGGCGTTCGCGTAGCGGGCGCAGTCGTCGGCGGGCCGTCCGTCCGCGAGCGCGAGCGCGAGACCGGCGGCGAAGGCGTCCCCCGCGCCGGTCGGGTCCACCACGCGCGCGGCCGCATAACCCGCGATCGTCGTCTCGGATCCGCGGTCCAGCACCAGCACCCCGCGCTCGGCGAGCGTGACGTACACACGGCCGCTCCGCGACCAGCGGCGCGGTGCCGACAGATCGCCCGCGACATCGTCCTCGCTTAGCACGACCGCGGTCACGCGCGGAACGATCTCGTCGGCGTCCTCCCACTCCCGCGGCCGGATCGCGCCGTCGGCGGACCACTCGCGCAGATATCCCTGCGCGACGAGGACCGTCGCGTTCGCCGCGGTCGTGCCGAACAGAGAACGCTCGAGCTCGTGCGCCACGGAACCGAGCACGACGGCACGCGCGCCGCGCCACTCCGCCGGCACATCGGACGGCGCGATGCCCCGCGCGCGAGCGCGCAGTCGCATCATCCGGCGGCCGTCGACGTAGCGGAAGCCGAACGTCGTGGTCGTCGACGACGGGAGGGCGCGCACCGCGATGCGGAGCTGCTCGCAGCGCTCCTCCAGCGCCTCCTTCTCGGCCGGGCCGACGCGCGTCACCAGCGCCGTCGCAACGCCGAGGCGTGCCGCGGTCGCGGCCGCATAGAGCGCGGTGCCGCCGAGCCGCCAGGTCGGCTCGCCCTCGAACTCGTCGCGGGCGACGTGACCGATCGCGAGAAGGTCGATGCTCAAACGTTGAACAGCACGTGCAAGACCTCTGCGTCCTTGACGGTGTAGGTCTTGCCCTCAGTGCGCATGATCCCCTGCTTCTTCGCGTTCGCTTCCGAGCCGGCCTTCAGCAGTTCGTCCCAACCGATCACCTCGGCGCGGATGAACCCGCGCTCGAGGTCGGAGTGGATCGCACCCGCGGCCTGCTGCGCCGCGGTGCCGGCCGGCACGGTCCACGCCCGCACCTCGTCGTCCCCCACCGTGAAGAACGAAATGAGGCCGAGCAGCTCGTACGTCGCGTGGATGACGCGGTCGAGCGCGGGCTCGTGCAGCCCGAGCTCGGCGCGGAACGCGGCGGCCTCCGCCGGCTCGAGCTGCGCGATCTCCGCTTCGAGCTTCGCGCACACCGCGACGACGGACATCGCGCGATGCTTCGCCGCGGCCTCGCGCAGTGGACCCAGGACTTTCTCCGGGGTGCCGACATCGGCGTCATCCAGGTTCGCGACGACGAGCTGCGGCAGGAGCGTGAGGAAGCGGTAGCCACGCACGAGCTTGCGCTCCTCCTCGTCGAGGCCGACGTCGCGCAGGGGTGTCTCGGAGTCGAGCGCGGCCATCGCCTTCTGGAGGATGGCGCGTTCGCGTTCCTTCTGTTCCCGTTCCGGACCCTTCGCGGACCGCAGCTCCGGCTCGATGCGCTCCAGGCGTCGCTCCACGACGACGTGGTCCGCGAAGAGCAGCTCGAGCTCGAGCGCCGCGAGATCGCGCACCGGATCGACGGTGGTGCTCACGTGAGGTACGGACGGATCGCGGAACGCCCGCACGACGTGCACGATGGCGTCGGAGCTGCGCAGGTCCCCCAACTTTTGCGCGCTGATCCCGGCGGCCTGCGCGGCACCGCCCGCGCCGGTCGCGCGCGGCGCCAGACCGAGGTCGCGGTAGGTGACCTCGGCGTACGTGGTCTTTCGCGGCTTGTACAGCGCCGCGAGCCTGTCGACGCGCTCGTCGGGGACCTTCGCGACGCCGACGTTCGTCTCGGCCTCGGCGCCGGTGAACGCGCCGGTCGCGGCGTGCGCGCCGGTGAGGAGGTTGAAGATCGTCGTTTTGCCGACGTACGGCAGCCCGGTGATCGTCGAGACGAGGTTCACCCGATCGCCGCTCCCTCCACCGCCGGAAGCTCCTCCCCGAAGATGGTGCGCGCGACCTCGGCGAAACGCTCCACCGGGCCGGTGGCGAAGACCTGGTGCGACGGCGTGCCGCCCGCGTTCAGCAGACGATGCGAGGCGAGCACCTCGCGCACCGCGAGCGCGGTCGTGGTCGCCGAGTCGACGACGCGCACGCCCGGGCCCGCGACCTTCGCGAACTCCTCACGCAGCAGGGGGTAGTGCGTGCAGCCGAGCAGC
>DATEDV010000037.1:0-5619 GCA_035281485.1 Candidatus Limnocylindria bacterium
CCCACTGGCTCGGGGTCGCCCAACGATTCTGGAACTCCACGGCCCGCTCGATGTCGGCGTCGGCGCTCGCGCGCACGCGCAGCTCGGGCGGAAGGCGCTTCGCGACGACGGCGAGATCGGCGGCCACGAACGGGCAGACTACAGCCGATGAGCGACGACGACACGCTGTTCATGCGGCGCGCGCTGCGCCTCGCGGCGCGCGCGGCCGGCCGCACGAGCCCGAATCCGATGGTCGGTGCGGTCGTCGTGCGCGGGGACGACGTCGTCGGAGCCGGCTACCACCACGCCGCGGGCGAGCCGCATGCGGAGGTCAACGCGCTCGCCCAGGCCGGCGCCGCCGCGCGGGGCGCGACGCTGTACACCACGCTCGAGCCATGCGCGCACCATGGACGGACACCGCCGTGCGTGGACGCGATCGTCGGCGCGGGCGTCCGCCGGGTCGTGGCGGCGATGCGTGACCCGGATCCGCGCACTGACGGCAAGGGGTTCCGGCAGCTCAGGGCCGCCGGCATCGAGCTCGAGCAGGGCGTGCTGGAAACAGAGGCGCTGCGTCTGAACGAGGGGTTCGTGAGCCGCGTGCGGCGCGGCCGGCCGTTCGTCCTGGTGAAGCTCGCGACCACGCTCGATGGCCGCGTGAGCGCGCCGGGCCGACGCTACCTCGTCGGCAAGCGGGCGCTCCGTGAGGTGCACCGTCTGCGCGACCGCTCCGATGCGGTGCTCGTCGGCATCGGCACGGTGCTCGCCGACGATCCGGCGCTCACGGTGCGCGAAGTGAGCGGGCGCGATCCGCTGCGCGTCGTCATCGACACCGAGGCGCGCACGCCGCCCAGCGCGAAGATCGTTCGTGCGAAGGATCCGCAGCGCACCGTTCTCTTCGTCGCGCGCGACGCCGACGCGCGGCGAACGAACAAGCTGCGCGACGCCGGCGTGCTGCTGACGACGCTCCCCCGTTCTGACGGCGGGCTCGATCTCGGCGCGGCGATGCGCTGGCTGGGCGAGCACGGCGTGAACACCGTCCTCTCGGAAGCCGGCCCGCGCGTCGCCGGTTCGCTCGTGCGTGCGGGTCTCGCCGATCGGCTCCTGGTCATCACGGCGCCCATCGCGGGCGGCGAAGGCCCGCCCGCGCTGGCGGGCGTGACCGGCACCACGGACCTGAAGAATGTCCGCGTCCGGCGCCTGGGTGACGACGTCGCGATCGAAGGGGACCTCTGACGTGTTCACCGGGATCGTCGAAGAGATCGGCACGGTCCGCCACGTCGGATCGACCCCGTCGGGCGCGCGTCTCGAGGTCGCGTGCGCGAAGGTCCTCGAACGTCTGGCGATCGACGACAGCATCAACGTCGCGGGCGCGTGTCTCACGGTCGTCGAGCGCGACGACCGCGGCTTCGTGTCGGACGTCGTCCCGGAGACGATCGCCCGCACGACCCTCGGCGGCCTGCTGCGCGGCAGCCGTGTGAACCTCGAGCGCGCCGCGACCGCCCAGACCGCGCTCGGCGGCCATCTCGTCCAGGGCCATGTCGACGGCACGACGAAGCTCGTCGCACGCCGGGCCGAGGGCGAGGGTGCGCGGCTGCGGTTCGCGCTGCCGAAGGCGATCGCGCGCTACATCGTGATGAAGGGCTTCGTGACCGTCGACGGCGTGAGCCTCACCGTCGCGGGGCTCGGGAAGACGTTCTTCGAGATCGCGCTCATCCCGCACACCGCCGAGCGCACCACGCTCGGCGCGCTCGGCGTCGGTGAGACGGTGAACATCGAGGTCGACATCGTCGCGAAGTATGTGGAGCGTTTGCTGCGAAAGGCCTGACCTAGACTGGACTCGTGAAGAAGGCATCCGCCGCGAAGCGCGTCGGGCGCTCGAAGAAGATCACGCCGCATCCGCGCGTCGTCGCCCCGGCACCGCCGTTCAGCACCGTCGCCGAGGCCATCGCCGAGATCGCGGCCGGCCGGATGATCATCGTGGTCGACGACGAGGACCGCGAGAACGAGGGCGATCTGACGCTCGCCGCCGAGGCGTGCACGCCCGAGGCGGTGGCGTTCATCCGGAAATATGCGAGCGGTGTCGTCTGCGTGCCGATGACGAGCGAGCGCCTGGAGCAGCTCGACCTGCCGCAGATGGTGCAGCGCAACGAGGCGCGCCTCGGCACGGCCTTCACCGTGAGCGTCGACGCGCGCGACGGCATCACGACCGGCATCAGCGCGGCGGACCGCGCGCGCACGATCCGCGTGCTCGCGGACCCGAACACGCGACCCGGCGACGTCGTGAAGCCCGGTCACATCTTCCCGCTGCGCGCGCGCGACGGCGGCGTGCTCGTGCGCGCGGGACAGACGGAGGCGGCCGTCGACCTCTGCCGGCTGGCCGGCCTTCAGCCCGTCGGTGTCATCTGCGAGATCACGAACCCCGACGGGTCGATGTCGCGCCTTCCACAGCTCAAGCTGTTCGCGAAGCGGCACGGCCTGAAGATGATCACGGTCAAGGACCTCATCGCCTACCGGATGTCACAGGAGCGTCTGGTCGAGCGCGTCGCGACCGCCAAGCTGCCGACGCGCTACGGAGACTTCACGATCCACGGTTACAAGGCGCGCTTCGGGAACACCGAGGCGGACCACGTCGCCCTCACGATGGGCGACATCGCGAGCGGCGAGCCGGTGCTCGTGCGCGTGCATTCAGAGTGTCTCAGCGGCGACGCGCTCGGCTCTCAGCGGTGCGACTGCGGCGATCAGCTCGACGCCGCGCTGCGGCGCATCTCCCAGGAGGGGCGCGGGGTGCTGCTCTACCTGCGTCAGGAAGGGCGCGGCATCGGGCTCATCAACCACCTGCGCGCGTACGCGCTACAGGACCAGGGACTCGACACGGTCGAGGCGAACGAGCACCTCGGGTTCAAGGCGGATCACCGTGAGTACGGGATCGGCGTCCAGATCCTCATGGACCTCGGCGTGCGGCGCGCCCGCATCATGACGAACAACCCGCAGAAGGCCTCGGTCTCCCTGTACGGCTTCGAGATCGTCGAGCGCGTGCCGATCGAGATCCCGGCGACCGCCAAGACGCGCGGCTATCTCAAGACGAAGCGCGACAAGCTGGGTCACCTGCTGAGCGTGGTCGCGGACGAGCCGAGCTAGCGGCTAGCGCGTCGCGTTGTGCCACCAGGCGGTGGCGTTCCGCAGCAGCTGACCGTCCGTACCGCCGGACAGGTCGTGGTCGACCGTCGTGATCCAGCGGCCGCCGCTGAAGAAGATCGTCACGCCGAAGCCCTCGAGGCGTCCCGGTCCCTCGCTCCGCTGGACGTCCGTGACCTCGACCCACCTCTTGTCGATACCGACGATGGGCAGCGGCACGACCTCGCGGACCCCAACGCTGTCGATGACCAGGGTGGAAGCCACGGTCGGTGCGAACGCCGCAAAGCCGAGCAGCAGCGCGGCCGCCGAGGCGGTCGTCGCGAGCAGCAGGCGCGCGAGCTCACGCGACGCGATGCGCAGGGCGATCGGGCCGCGCGTGTGCCAACCGCGTACCGAGCCGCGCGCCCACGAGAGCGCCGAGGAGCCGAGGCCAAGGCGCAGGACGAGGCGCGTGAGCAGCGCCGACAGTCCGATCGCCATCACGAAGCTGCGCAGATCGAGCCAGCTGTAGCGCGGCTGCACGACGAAGACGCCCGAGTTCGCCGGCGGCCGGATGTCCGACGCGAGGTTGACGATCTCGGGAAGGATGAACAGGCCGGCGAGGAAGATGAACGCGAACAGCGCGCCGGCGACAACGGGCACGAAGGGGTCGTCGTGCTCCGCGAACTCGTCGCGTATCCGTCCGACCGCGTTCTCGTACTCGAGCCACGAGGTGGCGTGGTAGTTGAACGTCTGCGCCCGCATGTCCTGCATGACGCGCGCGATGTACGTTGCGAGGCCGGGCTCGGCGGCGCCCTCGATCGACACCATGAGCGACCGCGTCATCTTCTCGACGTACTGCTCGGTCCGCGGCCCCTGGTCCTTGGTCTTGACGGTCCGCTCGCGGTCGGCCTCCGTCTTGATCTCGAGCCGGCCGCGACGGGCCTGGACGTCCTTGACCTCCGCCCACGTGTAAGCCGTACCGCTGCGCAGGCCGACGAGGGCGATGCCCATCGGCGACAGCTCCAGACGCGCGCGGCCCACGAGGCCGAACCGCACGTCCTGGCGGATGACGTTCGGATGTTTCCCGATCGCCGCCATGAGCTCGAGGTAGGCCGGCGGTCTCGCCGGCGCGGCGGGAGCGAGCACGGCGGGCGCGACGAAAGGCTGCGGCGCGGGTGCCGCGGGTGGAGGAACGAAAGGAGCTGGGGCCGCGACCTGTTCCGCGGCTGCGCCGCGCTTCGCCGCTTTCTTTGCCTCTCGCTCGTCGATCTTCGCCTGCGCTGCCGCGAGCTTCGCCGCCTTCTTCGCTTCCTCGGCGTCGATCCTTGCCTGCGCGGCATCGATCTTCGCCTGCGCGGCTGCGAGCTTCGCGTTCTCCTTCGCCTGCTTCTCGGCGAGCTTCGCCGCCTTGACCGCGTTCTCCTCCGCGAGCTTCGCGTTCCTCTTCGCCTCCTCCTCCGCGCGCTTCAGCGCCTTCTTGTCGACCTTCGTCGGGGCGACGACGGCCGCGGGGGTGAAGGAGGTCGCGGCGGCGCCGACCGCGAACGGGCTCGCCGGCGACGTGAACGCGCTTGGCGCATCGAACGCGGCAGGCGCGGAGGCGGCAGACGACGCCGGCGAGATCGGCTCGGTGACCGCCGGCGTTTCGGGCGCGGTCTGCGGAGCGAACGCGAAAGGCGAGTTGGGCGCGTTGAAGATCGACGGCACCGTGGGCTGCGGCGGCGGCGCCGGACGCGGCGGGGCCGCGGCGGGGCTGGTGAATGGGTCCGGGAACTCCGGGATCGCGCTGGCTGCGGCCGAAAACGGGTTCGGTGCCTGGGGCGCGGAGGGCATGTACTGCGACTGCTCGAGCGTCTGCCACTCCGGCGTCGTGGGCGGCGTCTCCGGCGGGGCCGGTGTCTGCTCGGTGTCCTGTTGCCCGGCCGGGGCCGGGACAAGGCCCAGCGCGACGAGCCGCGGGTCGTCCATGCCTGGTTGAACGTTAAGCCAGCCCGGATGCGACGGCGACTCCCCCGATAGAGTGCCGTCGATGGCGACCGGAAAGACACGCGCCTCGCCGCGCACGCCACCGGGGCGCGGCAGCCGTGTGGCCATCGTTCGCGCGCGGTGGAACGAGGAGGTCACCCTTGCGCTCGAGCGAGGCGCGATCGAGCGCGCCACGGACGCCGGCGCGAGCGTCGATCTTTTCGAGGTCGCGGGGTCATTCGAGCTTCCAGCGGCCGTCGCGCTGCTCGCGGACACCGGTCGTTACGACGCCGTCGTCCCGCTCGGCTGCGTGATCCGCGGCGAGACGCCGCACTTCGAGTACATCGCGCAGTCCGTGGCCAAGGGCCTCATGGATCTCACGCTCACGTATCCGATCGCGATCCCATTCGGCGTGCTCACGTGCGATACGGTCGAGCAGGCGCGCGAGCGCGCGGGCGGCGCGGAGGGCAACAAGGGCGCCGAATGGATGGATGCCGCGCTCGAGATGATCGCGCTGCGTCAGGCGCTGGCGCGAGCTCCGTCCAGCGCGCGCCTCTC
>DATEDV010000038.1:0-3411 GCA_035281485.1 Candidatus Limnocylindria bacterium
ATTCGAGCGCAGGCACGGTCGGCCTCTACAACGACGAGACGCCGTACGGCTACGCGGTGATGACCAAGGGCGCGAACCTCGATGTCGAGCGCCTCGAGGTCGTGAAGGGCCCGGTCGGCACGCTGTACGGTCGCAACTCGACCGGCGGTGCGATCAACACCATCGCCCGCAAGCCGACCGAGGTCTTCGACGCCGGCCTGACGACGACGCTGTCGCGCTTCGACACGCTGCAGGTCCAGGGGACCGTCGGCGGTCCGCTCACGGACGGTGTGAGGGCGCGCCTCGCCCTCGGCGCCACGCAGTCGTGGAAGGGCTGGCAATACAGCAACACCCGGCCCGACGACACGCTCGGCGAGCTCGAGAAGCAGTCCGGACGCGCGATCGTCGACTGGGACGCGACCGATCGGGTGCTGGTGCGGTTCACGCTGTCGGGCTGGCGCGATCGCAGCGATTCGCAGGCGCCCTACGCACTCGAGCTGCGGCCGCACAACCCTTTCACCGGGACGATCAGCCTGCCGGGCTTCGCGGCAATCCTCACCGGCTCCGCGCCCCTGCCGCCCGCCACGGAAACCGCGATCGACGCGCTCCTCGCGCCGTTCTCGGACGTGGTCCTGCTGGGCACGGTGCCGCCGGAAGTCGCGAACTATCCCTACATCCCCGACAACGACGACCCGCGTCGCGCCGACTGGGTGCCAGGCCAGGATTGGAGCCTGAACGAGCAGTACTGGAGCGGTGCGGCGCGCATCGAGTGGACGGTGTCGGAAGCGACCCAGGTGACGGGTCTGCTGTCGTACGGACAGTTCACCGCGGATCACTCGACGGTACCGCAGAGCGCCGAGGACACGCAGATCGCGGACGCCGTCAACGATGCCGACCTCAAGACCGTCGCCGCCGAGCTGCGCGCGCTGACGGCGCTCTCCGACCGCGTCTCCTTGCTCGTCGGCATCAGCGCGCTGTACGACGACACGTACGAGGCGAACACGGTCGACGTCGACAACGACAGCTTCAACTTCGGGCCGCCAGTGATCGGGAACCCGACCGACACGCCGATCCTGTTCTCGCAGGGACGCATCATCTCGACCAACGAGGCGTGGTCGGCGGGCGTCTTCGGCAGCGTCGAGTGGCGCTTCGCGGAGGACTGGAAATTCACGCAGGGCCTGCGCTACACCCGCGAGAAGCGCGACCACACCGGCTGCTCGGAGGAGACCACCGAGTCGCGCGGCTACGTCGGCCTAGTCACCTTGCTCAACATCGTCAGCCTCATCAACGGCGGCCCCGGCGGCATCCAGAAAGGCGAGTGCTTCAACATGGACGACTCGGGCAACCCGGGCGTGTTCGAGGATTCACTCCGCGAGGACAACGTCTCGATCCGCTCGGTGGTCGACTGGTCGGTGACCGACGATCTGCTGCTGTATGCCGGCTTTACGCGCGGGTACAAGTCCGGCGTGTTCCCCAACCTCAACGCGATCAACAACTTCAACCTGCAGGCCGCGAAGCAGGAGAAGCTCGACGACTACGAGATCGGCGCGAAAGGGCGTTTCCTCGAGCGACGGGTGTCGGTCGAGGCGGGCGCGTTCTACTACGACTATCACGACAAGCAGTTGCTCACCTACCTGCGCGATCCGCTGTTCGGGCCGCTGTCGGTCTTCCGCAACGCGCCGAGATCGCGCGTGTACGGCGCGGAGCTCAACGTCCGCCTCATGCCCGTGGAGGGTCTGCAGCTAGCGGCGGCCGGCGCTTGGGTCGACACCAAGATCGAGGAATTCAGAGGCACGACCGCGAATGGCACGGACAACGACTTTGCCGGGCGGCCGTTCAACTATTCGCCGAAATGGTCCGCGACCGTGCTCGCCGACTATGCGCGGCCCGTCAGCGCCCGTCTGAGCGCCTCGATCGGCGGCGACGTGAGTTACAAGGGCAAGACCAACGCCACGCTCGAAGGCGATCCGGCGTTCGAGATCGAGTCGCACGCGCTGCTCGGAGCGCAGGTTCGGCTCTACGCCAGCAACGGGCGCTGGGGGCTCACCGCATTCGGGCGTAATCTCACCGACGAACTGTACAAGACGGGCGTCTTCCGGGCGGCCGACGTGATCGAGGCCACGGCCGGCTTCCCGCGTACGTACGGCGTGACGCTCGATCTCCATTTCGACTGAAGGATTTTCGCTTGGACGCCCAGGATCGGATCGATCTCGGCCTGCTGCAGGCCTTGCGGCTGAAAGGCCGGCTCAGCGAGGACATGGCCGCGCGGCTCGCCGGAGCCGGCGCGTGGACACGGCTCGCGGCGCTCGCACAGGCCGGCTTGGTGACGATGGCGCCGGTCGGCGCGCGGCTCGCGGCGCCGGGTCGCGAACGCCTGGCGTGCCTGATCGAGACGGAGCGATCGGGGGTCGACGGCGCGGCGCTGCGCCAGCTGTACGAGGAGCGGTTCGACAACGTCAACCACGCGCTCAAGGCGGTCGTCACGTCGTGGCAGGTGAAGCCCTCCGGAACAGCGAACGATCACGCGGACGCGGCATACGACGCCGCGGTGATCGCGCGGCTGGCGACCGTGCATGCGGAAGCGCGCCCCGTGCTCGAGGAAGTGGCGTGGCTCGTCCCGCGGCTCGCGCCGTATCCCGATCGGCTGGCGTATGCGCTGGCCCAGGTGCAGGCGGGGGATGCCGCCTATCTGACGCATCCGCTCAGGGAGAGCTATCACCAGCTCTGGTTCGAGCTGCACGAGGAGCTGCTCGCTCTGCTGGGACTGCAGCGCGTCGACGAGGCGAAGGCTGGCCGCGCCTAGCCGACGATCTCGACCCGCCCCGCCGCGCCGTCGACGCGCAGCCGCGCACCGCTGCGGATCCGCCGCGACCCGTCGCCGGTGCCGATCACGCAGGGGATGCCGAGCTCGCGCGCGACGATCGCGCCGTGGCTCATCGTCCCGCCGATGTCGATGACGACCGCGGACGCGACCACGAACAGGGCGGCCCAGCCGGGATCGGTGGTGCGACACACGAGCACGTCGTCGGGCTGGAAGTCGTCGGCCTCGGCCGGATCCAGCACGACGCAGGCGCGGCCTTCGACCACGCCGGGGCTGGCGCCCACGCCGGTCACGGGCGCCGCGGAGTCCGTGAACGCCTCCGGCACGATCGGCTGTGCGCGTCCGATCCAGCGCATCGGCAGGTCGAGCGCCTGGTAGGCGATCCAGCGCGCGCGACGCGACGCGGCGAGCGCGCTCTCGTCGAGGTGGCCGTCGCCCATCGCCTCGTCGAAGGTGAGGTGGAAGACGTCGTCGGGCTCGTCGAGCAGCCCGCGCCGCACGCGGTCGCGCGCGAGGATGCGCGCCGCGCCGCGCGCGACGTCGTTGCATTGCACGTGGGCGAGGATGCGGCTGGCCTCGCGGCGCAGCATCAGGGTGCGCGTCAGCGGCAG
>DATEDV010000039.1:0-3874 GCA_035281485.1 Candidatus Limnocylindria bacterium
CTGCCGCTGACACCGAGGATGCCGTCGCGCTTCTTGAGCGCCTGCTCGAACGGCTCGAAGTCCTCGATCGTGCCCATCGGCGTTGCGAACTGGAATTCCTTGGAGATGCCCGGGGCGGTCGGGGCGGCTTCCGCGGTACCCGCGACGCCGACAAGGACCGCTGTCGAGAGGTGCGTCACCTTCTCGCCGCGGAGCTCCGCTCCGGCGACGTTGACCGCGGTGAAGATCTTCGCGTACTCGCCGCAGCGGCAGATGTTGCCCGAGAGTGCCTCGGCGATCTGCGCCGTGGTCGGCTTCGGGGTCGCCTGGAGGAGCTGGACCGTGGTCATGATGAATCCCCGCGTGCAGATGCCGCACTGGAATCCACCGTCCAGCCAGAAGGCGCGCTGCACGGGATGCAGACCGGCGAGACCCGGTCCGGTCGTGAGGCCCGCGACCGTCGCGATCTTCTGACCGCGACCGAGCCGCGCGCTCAGGACGGTGCAGCTGTTGACCGCCTTCCCATCGACGAGCACCGCGCATGCACCGCATTGCGCGCGGTCACATCCGAGGTTGGAGTTCGAAAGGCCGAGCTGGTAGTTCATCGTCTCCCAGAGGCTCTCGCGGTTGTCGACGATGAGGTCGTACTTCACGTTGTCGATGTCGAGGGAGACTCGGCGCATCGTTGCGGCGACCGGACCACCTGCTGTCGTCGTCGTTGTGGTCGTGGTCTCCGGGTTGAGCGCCTTGTTCGCGACGACCGCGCCCCCGAGGACGACTCCGGCTGCGGCTGCTCCGGCTCCGGCTCCGATGAGGAAATTGCGTCGCGTGACCGACAGTGCTGGTTTCTCTTGACCTGTGTCGGGCTCTGCTACTGGATCAGACGTAGACCCTCCCGTATCCGTCACGGACATTCACCCCCTGCCAAATCGATTGCGCGCGAATGGACGGCGCGCATGAGCGTAGCAGTGGGGTAAAGGGACGCAAGCTTGCCGGTGTGTCGCTCGTCGGAGCAGAGGCTCGCGAGAGGTCGTGTAACGGAGCCTGATGCCTCGCGTTTCGGCACAGCGGTTTTGAACAATGCGCTTTGCGCAAAAACTTCGCGCGCGCGAGGGCAGGTTCGGCGCGCTAACACGCGTTTGCGCAAAAAGTCGGGCGCCTCGCGGGCGTGCGCCGTCGCCCGACGGCGCTCGCCGAGTTCGCGCCACCGCTCCGCAGCCCGCCGAACGGCAGCGCGGCGGCCGGCGTCGGCGCCGCGGCCCCGACCCTAAGATTGGTGCGTGCGAGCGATCTACGCGCGGATGGCCGAGCTCGAGCGCGAGGGGCGCCGCTTCGCGGTCTGCACCGTCGTGCGCACCGTCGGAAGCACGCCACAGGTGGTCGGCGCGAAGCTTCTCGTCGACGATCTCGGTCGTCTCACGGGAACGCTCGGCGGCGGTTGCGTCGAAGGTGACGCGTTCGAAGAGGCGAAGCGCGTCCTCGACAGCGGTGACACGTCGCTTCGCGAATACGAGCTCACCGAGGATCTGGCGTGGGACACCGGTCTGGTGTGCGGCGGCACGATGTGGATCTCCATCGAGCCCGGAGACCGCGCGCTGCTGCTCGGCGGACGCGATCTCCTCGGCGACGTGCTCGCGGCCTCATCCGGTGGGAAGCCGGTCGCGCTCGCGACGCTTCTGCGTCGCAACGGCAAGGACTTCGAACCGAGCGGCAAGCTCTTCGTCGAGACGGACGGCGCGACCGGCGGATCGCTCGGCGATGGCGCGCTCGACTCGCGCGCGACCGAGGCCGCGCTCGACGCGCTGCGGCAGGCGACGCCACGGACCATCGCGCTCGACGAGTCGCACGAGCTGCTCATCGAGCCCGTCGTCACCAAGCCCCGTTTGGTGATCGCGGGCGGCGGTCATGTCGGCCTCGCGATCGCGAAGATGGCGTCGCAACTCGAGTACGACGTGACCGTCATCGACGACCGGCCCGAGTTCTCGTCGCGCGAGCGATTCGGCGCCGGCATCGACGTCGTGCGCATGGACATGGCCGAGGCGCTGCGGACGATGCCGATCGGGTGGAACAGCTTCGTGGTGATCGCCACGCGTGGTCACAAGCTCGATGCGCACTGTCTGCGCGAAGCCGTGAAGACCGAGGCACGCTACGTGGGTCTGCTCGGCTCCAAGCGCAAGACGATCCTCATCGCGAAGATGCTGCGCGACGAGGGCATCCCCGAAGAGCGCATCCGCGCGGTCCACGCGCCGATCGGTCTCGATCTCGGAGGCCGTACGCCCGCGGAGATCGCGCTCGCCGTGCTCGCCGAGCTCAGCATGGAGCGCTACGGCGGATCGGGCCGTCCGCTGCGTCTTGCCGACGACATCTACGAGCGGGCGGTGACGAAGCGGTCTTCATGACCGCGCACGTCCGCCTTCCGCGCTAGCTGGCCTCGCCGATCTCGTTCACGTCCTGCGGATGCGGCGCGTCGCCCTCGGGCTTGTCGCTCGGCGCCGCCGTCGTTCCGCGCCGATGCGCGGCGATGCCTTCCTCCTGCTCCTCGTCGCGCTCGTCTTCGAGCCGCTCGGCCTTGTGCTCGTCCACGTGCCACCTCCACCGCGCGGAAGGCGCACGCGGCGTGCCAGCTACAGATTGTTCAGGATCGCACGCGCTGTGCCGCTGAAGATGCGCTCCCTGTCCGCGGCGGGAATGTCGAGCGACTCGATGCTGGAAACGCTGCGGTCGATCGACCCGAGCAGGTGTGGATAGTCGCTTCCCATGACCATGTGGTCGGCGCCGACGACCTCGCGCGCGAGGCGCAGCGAGGGACCGCTGAACGACACGGTGTCGTAGTACAGCCGCTTCAGGTACACGCTCGGCAGCTCCTGGATGTTGGCGCGGCACTCGGCGAAGTCGCGCCAGCCGTTATCGAGCCGCTCCATGAGATAGGGCACGGCGCCGCCAAGATGGCCGAGGATCCAGCGGATGTTCGGGAGCTCGCGGAACACGCCCGCGTAGCAGAGACGCGCCACGGCGAGCGTCGTGTCGAACGGGAAGCCAACGATCGGCCCAAGGACGAACTCCGAGAACGGCTCGGCGCTCGCGGGGATCATCGGGTGGATGAACACGCACACGGCGCGGCGATCGCATTCGGCGAAGAACGGCCGGTATCGCGGATCGGTGAGGGCGCGCCCGTTGATGTTCGAGAGCACCACGACGCCGTTCATGCGCAGGTCGTCCTGCGTGCGCTCGAGCTCGCGGAGCGCGGCGTCGGGATCGTCCATGGGTATTGACGCGAATCCCTTGAAGCGCTTCGGGTGCCGCGCGGCGAGCTCGGAGTAGGCATCGTTCACCAGCAGCGCCACCTCAGCCTGGCGCTCCGGCGGCGCGAAGTACACGTTCGGAGTGGACAGCGATAGGACCTCGACGTCGATCCCCACGCGGTCCATGTCCTCGAGCCGCTGGGCGGGGTCGGTCATCGGCGGGGTGATGCCGAAGAAGCGCGAGCCGCGGTAGCGGATGATCGTGCGCCCGGTCGGGTCGGTCCCGAACGAGAACGCGCCGCCGACCTCCTGGATGAGCCGGAAGAACGCCTCGGGGTAGTAGTGGGTGTGCAGGTCCCAGCGCACGCGCGCAGGTTACGCGCGCGGTCTCGCTAGGGTCGGCCGATGATCGTGGGGGTCGCCGGTAGCTTGAAGTCGCTGTCGGCCACCGTCGTCGAAACGGACGTGGCCTCGAGCGACCATGTGCCACCCTGCGCGGCAAAGCGCTGCAGCAGCGGGATGCCGCTCGGGCTGTAGCAGAAGCGGCCTTCACCGAGGCCCGGGGTCCCCGCGGAAACAGGCTTCACGTCATAGCAGTTCGCCTGCTGTCCGGCGATCTGCCGAGTCTCCACCAGCACGCCGTTCCAGTCGTT
>DATEDV010000040.1:0-13767 GCA_035281485.1 Candidatus Limnocylindria bacterium
TGCGAGGACGCGCGCGCGACGCTCATCGACGGCGCGTGGTACGTCACGTACACGTCGGTGTCCCGCTTCGGCATCACACCGAGCCTCGCCGTGACGCGCGACTTCAAGACGTTCGACAAGCGCGGCGTCATCCTCGGCCCCGACAACAAGGACATCGCGCTCTTCCCGTATCTGCGCGATGGCCAGTTCACGGCACTGACCCGACCGATGCCGAGCGCGTTCGGCCACGTGCTCGGCATCTGGCTCGCCTATCCCGATCGTGGTCGCCCGTGGGGCGGTCGCAAGCCCCTCGTCATGCCGCGTCGTGGCTTCTGGGATGAGCGCCACACCGGCGCGAGCGCCGTCCCATTCGCGTGCCGGGGCGGATGGCTCGAGATCTACCACGGCGTGGACGCGGATCTGCGGTACTCGCTCGGCGCGGTCCTGCTCGATCGGGACGATCCCGGGACCGTGCTTGCCCGGAGCCCCGAGCCCATCCTCGCGCCGGAGACGCCCTACGAACGCAGCGGTCTGCTCGACAACGTCGTGTATGCCTGCGGGCACGTGCCCCTCGACGCTGATGGGCGGCGGATCCGCGTGTACTACGGCGCCGGCGACTCCGTCATCGCGGCCGCCGACTTCGACGTGGGCGAGATCCTCGACTCGCTGGCGCGCGTCAGCCGACGGCCGGCCGGAACGAGCTAGTCGAGACGAGCGTAGCCCGGCAGCGTGAGGAACTCCGTGAAGTCGCGCGACAGCGCGACCTCATCGAACAGCGACGCCGCCTCGTCGTACTTCCCGTTGGCGTAGAGCTCGTCTCCCACGGCCTGCCGGATCTTGGCGAGCTCCTCCTGCTCGACCTGCCTCACCAGCTCGCGCGTCACCGTCGGGCCCTCCGCGAGCGGCACGCCGTGGTGCACCCATTGCCACACCTGCGATCGCGAGATCTCGGCGGTGGCCGCGTCCTCCATGAGGTTGTTGATCGCCGCCGCGCCCGTGCCACGCAGCCACGACGCGATGTACTGGATCCCGACGCTGACGTTGGTGCGCAGGCCGGCCTCGGTGATGGTCGCGCCGGGGATCTTCACGTCGAGCAGCTGCTTGGCCTGACCGACGACCTCTGAGCGCTGGCGGTCGAGCTGGTTCGGCTTGTTGCCGAGGACGCGGTCGAATTCCTTCATGGCGGTCTCGACGAGATCGGGATGCGCTACCCACGTGCCGTCGAAGCCGTCGTTCGCCTCCCGGACCTTGTCGTCGCGCACCTTCGCGAGCGCGGCCTCGGTAACGGCCTGGTCGCGCCGGTTCGGTATGAACGCCGCCATGCCACCGAGGGCGAAGGCCCCGCGACGATGACACGTCTTCACGAGCAGCTCCGTGTAGGCGCGCATGAACGGCACGGTCATGGTCACCTGGGCGCGGTCGGGCAGGATGAACTCCGGACGTCCCGCGAACTTCTTGATGATGCTGAACATGTAGTCCCAGCGACCCGCGTTGAGCCCTCCCGAGTGTTCGCGCAGCTCGTACAGGACCTCGTCCATCTCGAATGCGAGTGTGAGCACCTCCACGAGCACCGTCGCCTTGATCGACCCGCGGGGGATGCGCAGCTCGTCCTGGGACCACTTGAAGATCTCGTTCCAGAGGCGCGCCTCGCGATGGCTCTCGAGCTTGGGCAGGTAGAAGTACGGCCCGGTGCCGCGTTCCTTCAATCGCTTGGCGTTATGGAAGAAGTACAGCCCGAAGTCGAAGAGCGCGCCCGCGATCGGACGCCCCTCGACGAGGAAGTGCTTCTCGTCAAGGTGCCAGCCTCGCGGCCGGACGACGAGCGTCGCGGTCTTCTCGTTGAGCTTGTACACGCGACCGTCGGGATTGCGGAACTCGATCGTGCGGTCGATGGCGTCGGTGAGATTGCGCTGACCTTCGATGAGGTTGCGCCACGTCGGCGTATTCGCATCCTCGAAGTCGGCCATGTACACGGATGCGCCGGAATTGAGCGCGTTGATGACCATCTTGCGATCGGTGGGACCGGTGATCTCGACCTTTCGCGTGCGCAGGTCCGCGGGCACCTTCGAAACCGTCCACTGCGCATCGCGCAGGGGCTGGGAGTCCGGAAGGAAGTCGAGCGTGCCACCGGACCGCAGGTCGCGCCAGCGCGCCTCTCGCGCCTCGAGCAGACCGATGCGGGTCGACTCGACCTCGCGATGCAGGCGGATGAGGAACTTTTGCGCGTCCTTGGTGAGGAGCTCGCTGGCGAGCGCTGCGGTATCGCGTGCGTCGTTCGGGATGCGAAGCTCCACGGACGCGGTCGCCATGGCCCGTATGCTCGCACACGCACAGATGCCCGCACCGTTCGGTCTGGAGGGGAAGCGCGCGCTCGTCACCGGAGGCTCCCGCGGGATCGGTCGAGCGATCGCGCTCGCGCTCGCCGATGCCGGCGCGGACGTCGCTGTCACATCGCGGAACGGCAACGATGCTGAGCCCGTCGCCGTTGCGCTCCGCGCAAAGGGGCGGCGCTCCCTCGCTCTCCTGCTGGAGGTCCGCAACGAGGCGGCGATCCGGGTGTGCTTTCAGCGCATCGACCGCGAGTGGGGAAGCATCGACATCCTCGTGAACAGCGCCGGGACGAACATCCCGCAGGATCTCGATGCGCTCGACGAGGATTCATGGGACACCGTCGTCGACATCGACCTCAAAGGCCTCGTATTCGTCACACAGGCGGCGTCCGCGCGCATGGTGGCGGCGGGCCGCGGCGGTCGGATAGTCAACATCGCGTCTATTTACGGCGTGGTCGGCCGGCGCGACCGGATCGCCTACAGCGCGGCGAAGGGCGCAGTGGTCAACCTCACCCGGTCGCTGGCGCTGGAGCTCGCGCCTCACGGCATCACCGTGAACGCCGTCGGGCCGAGCCTGGTCGAGACCGATCTGACGCGGGAGCGGATGCGGCAGAACCCAGCATTCCGCGAGGAAGAAGTGGCACGCACGCCGCTCGGTCGCCTGGGCACTCCGGAGGACGTCGCGGGAGCCGTCGTGTTCCTGGCGTCGCCGGCGGCCGGTTTCATCACCGGCCAGACCCTGCTCGTCGACGGCGGGACGTCGGCACATTGAGATATCCCCCGTCCGGTGAGGACCCCCGCCGCGCGCGCGGGGCTACAAATGCAGGGGCAGGCCCGCGGCACGGGGAGGACGACTCGGGTTGGTCGCAGTGGCGCAGCGCATGACCGGGACCGAACACGGCTCGGTGTCCGTGGGCAGCGAGCCCACTCCCATCAACGCCGTGCCGGTCACCCCACCGGTCGAGGCCACGCTGCGCATCCTTCTCAACAGCGTGCCCTACCTCATGGGCGTCGCCGTCGTACGCCAGCCTCCGGCGAACGACGCGGCGATCGTGCAGGTCGGACGCATGCCCTGGCTGCACGACCGACGACTCACGACGCTGAGCCTTCCCGATGACGCATTGCCGGCGAACCGCGCGCTGACGCTCGACTGGCCCGTGCCCTACCAGGCCGAGTGGGTGGGCGCGCCGCCGCGTCTGTTGATCGCGCGCCTCGTGGCACAGGGCCACACCGTCGGCGTCTTGCTCGGGACGTTCATCACCCGCGAGCAGCTCGCTCAGCACACGCGCGAAGCGCTGGACCTCTCCTGCGAGCTCATCGCCTCCGCGATGGCCGGAGAATTCCTGGCGCCGGCCGCTCCGCACTACCCCGTGGAGGTCGAGCAGTCCTCGGTGTTCACGCCGGCGCCGGAGCCGGCGGTCGAAACGGAGCCCGAGACGGAGCCGCAGCTCACGATCATCTCCGACACGGCCACCGAGGTGACGGCCTCCGAGCCCGACACCGGGCGCAGCGAATCGGTGAGCCGGGGTGACAGCGTCGACCTGGTCGTCGACGAAGTGCGCAAGTCGCTCGAGGACGCGAACGATGCTCGGAGCCTCGGCCGGATCCTGCGCGACGTGATGAATGTCATCACGGACGCGTCCGCCTTCTCGATCTCGCTGTTCCACCTCGCCCTGACGGAGGTCGCGTACCGCTACAAGGTGCTCGGGCCAGAGCCGGACGCGTCCGAGCTGGGACGCCAGGCGGTCGACGACGGTCCGAGCTGCTACGCGGCGCGCCACGACCGCCGCTGGCATGTCTTCCAACGCGATCTCGCGATCCGCGACGGCGCGACGGTGCGACACCGCGACGTCACCGTCCTGCAGATCCCCCTCGTCGGTGCCGGCGAGGTGTTCGGCGTCGTGACCGTGCAGACGTTCCGAGCCGACGGATTTTTCGACCACGAGCTGCGGCTCATCGCGGCGGTGGCTGAGGTCGCCGCGCCGCGCTTCGGACAGGTCCGTCTCAGCGGTCGGTTCCAGCCCTCCGCGTCGAATATCCCCACGTCGGCCGACGCCGCGACGGCCGTTCTCCCGGCGGCCGCCGCGGCGCGGCCCACGACGCAGCGCACGACCGAGACCGTGCTCGCCGCGCTGCTTCGCCGCTGCGCCGGTGCGGGGTTCGCGACCGCGTTCCTCATGGGTGTCGATCCAGGCGCCGGCATGCTCCGGGGCGAGCTCGTCAGCGACTCCGAGGTCGCGCGCGAGCTCGACTACGCGCTCGGCATCACCGCCGGCAAGTTCGTCATACCCGTCGACGAGCGCTACAACGCGATCGCGCGCGCGATGCGCGAGGCCCGCATCGTCCCCGCGCCGACGATCCACGAGATCGCGCAACCGGTGCTGGATTGGCAGAGGTCGCTCGCGCTCGAGCGTCTCGCGCAGGGCGGGCGCACGGTCACGCTGCCGATCGTCGTCGAGAGCGAGCCGGCCGGCGCGCTCGTGCTTGGACCGATGTCGGACGATCCGACGTTCAGCGCCATCGAGATGGTGCGCGGGTACGTCGAGGACGCGACGCGCGAGCTCGCGGAGCTCTGGCGCGCGGAATCCCGCTGAATGCGACCTGTTATCGACCTGATCGCGGAGAGTTGGCCCTAGACTCCCGCGCGTGATCGGCGAGGTGACCTTCGGGGTCATCGGTCTGCTCTTCCTCTTCGCCGATCTGCGCACGTTCAGCTCGACGTTCCAGCTGACGTTCTTCGGCGCGCCGAACACCAACCTCGCCGTCGTCGCCGTCGCCGTCTTCTCGACGTCGCTCTTTGCGCTCGTCGCCGCGAACCGTCTTGGACCGCGACGCGCGGTGGGACTGAGCGGGGCGATGTTCGGCATCGCGACGGTGGCGCTCACCGCGTCGCGGAGCAACTGGCTCGATCTTGGGCTCTCCGTCGTCGCGCTCGCCGCGGGCTTCTGGTGGCTCGCGCTCTTCCACAGCTCGCGCGCCGGCGAGGCGGCGCCGGCGCTCGCCCGTGCGCTGCCCGTAGCGTTCGTGGCCGATCTCGCGCTGCGTGCCGGGTTCCGGACGCAGCCGATCGTCGATCTGGCGTGGCCGGTCGCCGTCGGGATCGTCGTCGTCGCCCTGCTGGTATTCGGGGCCGCCGGTCTGGCATCGCTCTCGGCCGACCGTCAGTGGACGGCGCCGACGGCGCTCGGTGCGCTCGCGCTCGTCGCGGTGCCCGCCCTCGTGCTGGTCGCCGAGACCGGTGCGACGAACGGTGCACAGGTCGCGCTCGCCGCCGGCCTGGGACTCGGTCCAGAGCCGCCGCGGTCGACGCCGATCGGGCAGATCGTCCTCGGTCTCGGCCTCGCCGTCGGTTCAGCCGCGCTGGTGCGGTTCGGGACCGACCGCTTCATCGGCGCGGGACTCCTCGCGGTCGGAGCCGCGCTGCTCTGGTGGCATCAGCCCTACGTCGCGCTGCTCGGAGGGCTCGCGCTCGCGGCCGGCCTGGTCGTGTGCTCGGCCGTGATCGTCGGCGCGCCACAGGTCCCCGCGCGTGCCCCGACGGTACCGGTGCTCGCGCTCTCCATCGGCTGGATCGTCTTCGTCGCGACCGCGTTCGGCTTCTACGCGTTCTACGCCCTGCAGCCGGCGATCTGGGCCGCCACCGCGGTCGTGGCCGTGGCCACGCTCGTCGCGCCGACGCCGAGGGTCCGGCTGGCCACGCCCCTCGCAGCGGCCGCCGCGACCGTCGCGGTCGCGGTGCCACTGCTCGCGTTCATCAGCGCGCCCGCGCCGCCGCAGCCCGAGCCGCCGCGCATCACCTTCCGCCTCATGACGTACAACGTGCATCAGGGCTTCAACGGATCGCACATCCCAGCCCTTGATGACATCGTGGCGACGATCGCGCAGGAGTCACCTGACGTCCTCGTCCTTCAGGAGGTCGTGCGCGGCTGGATGATCGATCAGCAGCACGACGTGCTGTCGGTCCTCGCGCAGCGGCTCGAGATGCAGTACACGTTCCTCCCGACGATCGGCGACCTGTATGGCAACGCGGTGCTCTCGCGCTATCCGATGGAGGTCACCAAGCGTGTCGCGTACGCGCCGGGCCCGTCGCAGCGAAACCAACCGCGCGGCGCGCTGTTCGTCCGCATCGGCGATCTGCTCGTGGTCGCGACGCACCTCGATCACACCAGCGACGGGACGTTCGTGCGACAGGATCAGGTGCGCACGATCCTTCGTGAGATCGGCGACGCGAATCCCGTCGTCATCGCCGGGGATCTCAATGCAGAGCCCGGTGCCATCGAGATCCGGCTCTTCGACCAGGCCGGTTTCCAGGATCTGGGACAGGCCGCCGGCCCGACGACGACAGGTCAGGACCCGCCCGCGCGCATCGACTACGTCTGGGGTCTCGGCGTGGTCGGCTCGCAGGCGCACACGACCGCCGAGAGCAACCTCTCATCCGATCACCGCGGCGTGATCGTGAACATCACGCGCACCGGCAGGTAGAAGTAGACTCGCCTTAGCCGCGGGGCTTCCTACCAGCGGTGCGAGGATCGTCATCACGGGATCGTTCGTCCACCTCCACACCCACAGCGAGTACAGCCTCCTTGACGGGTTGTCGCGCGTCTCCGATCTCGTCGCACGCGCGAAAGCGCTGGAGATGCCGGCGATCGCGCTCACCGACCACGGGGCGCTGTACGGCGCGGTGGACTTCTACGTCGCGGCGAACCAGGCGGGGATCAAGCCGATCCTCGGTGTCGAGACCTACGTGGCGCGCACGAACCGTTTCGAGCGCGATCCGCGCCTCGAGGGCCACGGGAAGCCGTTCCACCTGGTCCTCCTCGCGAAGGACTTCACCGGTTACCGGAACCTCGTCTCGCTCGTGACGACCGCGCACCTCGACGGGTATTACTACCGACCGCGCATGGATAAGGACATCCTGCGTCAGCATTCGCAGGGTCTGATCGCTCTCTCGGCGTGCCTCCAGGGCGAGCTCGCGCGTGCGCTGCAGGACGAGGGCGTCGACGCCGCCTGTAGGGTCGCGCTCGAGCATCAGGACATCTTCGGCCCGGGCAATTACTTCCTCGAGCTCATGCAGCACCACGTCGCGGAGCAGCAGGCCGTGCTCGAGGGCGTCCGCGAAGTGGCGCGCCGCACCGGGATCCCGCTGGTCGTCACCAACGACCTCCACTACGTACACGCGGAGGACGCCGAGGCGCAGGACGTCATGGTCTGCATCCAGAGCGGAAAGACGATCGACACGCAGGACCGCCTGAAGATGATCGACCACCCTGAGCTCTACCTGAAGAGCGCCGAACAGATGGC
Source organism: Candidatus Limnocylindria bacterium (assembly GCA_035281485.1). Lineage (GTDB taxonomy): Bacteria > Chloroflexota > Limnocylindria > P2-11E > P2-11E > CF-39. Next base: position 7,611 of record DATEDV010000040.1, read on the forward strand.
GGCGCTCTTCCCGGACGACCGCGAGGCGCTGGAGAACACCGTGCGCATCGCGGACATGGTCGACATCCGTCTGCCGCTCGGTGAGCTGCGCCTCCCGCACTTCGAGGTGCCTGCCGGCATCACCCCGGAGGACCACCTCCGCCGCATGGCGGACGCCGGCGTGCGGGCGAAGTACGGGGCGATCACCCCCGAGCTTCGGGAGCGCCTCGACAAGGAGCTCTCGGTCATCGGGAAGCTCGGTTACTCGGGATACATCCTCATCGTGCAGGACTTCATCCGCTACGCGCGGGAGCACGGCATCCTCACGGCGGTGCGCGGCTCGGCCGGGGGCTCGCTGGTGAATTACGCGATCGACCTCACCGACATCGATCCGATGCGCTACGGCCTCATCTTCGACCGTTTCCTGAACCTCGAGCGCTTCACGCTCCCGGACATCGACGTGGACTTCATGGACAACAGACGCGACGAGGTCATCGCCTACGTCACGGAGAAGTACGGCGAGGATCGCGTGGCTCAGATCGGCACGTTCAACACGATGCTCGCGCGCGCAGCGGTGCGCGACGTGGCGCGCGTGCTCGGCATGCCGTACGGCGAGGCCGATCGCGTGGCCAAGGCGATCCCGTTCGGCGTGACGCTGGAGGACTCCCGTCGCATGGTCTTCGAGCTCCAGCAGCTGGAGCAGGAGCCGCACGTCGAGCGCCTGCTGAACCTCGCCGAGAAGGTCGAGGGCCTCGTGCGGTCGACGGGGACGCACGCCGCCGGCGTCGTCATCACGCCCGAGCCGCTGAGCGCGCTGGTCCCGCTCGAGCGCTCGAAGGGCACGTCGGCGATCCAGACGCAGTACGAGGACAAGTCGCTCGAGAAGCTCGGACTGCTCAAGTTCGACTTCCTCGGCCTCTCGAACCTCACGATCCTCGACGAGGCGCTGAAGCTCATCAAGACGTCGCGCGGCGTCGACATCGATCGCGAGCGCATACCGCTCGACGACGCGAAGACGTTCGAGCTCCTGGGCTCCGGTGAGACGACGGGTATGTTCCAGCTCGAGTCGGCCGGCATGCGGAGGCATATCCGAGACCTCAAGCCGGACCGCGTCGAGGACGTCATGGCCATGGTCGCGCTCTTCCGACCCGGTCCCATGGACTACATCCCGTCCTACATCAGACGGAAGCACGGACAGGAGCCCGTCACCTACGCGCACCCGCTCCTGGAGCCCGTCCTCCGCTCGACCTACGGCGTGATGGTCTACCAGGAGGACGTGATGGCGGTGACGCAGGCGCTCGCGGGCTTCACGCTCTCGCAGGCGGACGTCCTGTGCTTCGCGATCCGCAAGAAGATCCGCGAGAAGCTCGACGCGCAGAAGATGAAGTTCGTCGAGGGCTGTCTGCGCAACGGCGTCCACGCCGACGTCATCGAGCAGGTGTGGAAGGACTTCGAGCCGTTCGCGCGCTACGGATTCAACCGCGCGCACGCGGCGATCTACGGCGTGATCGCCTATCACACGGCGTACCTGAAGGCGAACTACACCATCGAGTACATGACCGCGGTGCTGTCGTCGGACATGGGCAACTCGGAGCGCATCGCGATCGCGGTCGCCGAGTGCCGGCGCATGGGGATCGCGGTGCTTCCGCCCGACGTGAACGAGTCCGAGCTCGGCTTCGCCATCACGCCGAAGGGCATTCGCTTCGGCCTCGGTGCCGTGAAGAACGTCGGCGCCGGAGCGGTCGAGAGCGTCGTCGAGGCGCGGAAGGTTTCGGGCGCATTCAAGTCGCTCGACGACTTCTGCGCCAGGATCGACCTGCAGCGGTGCAACAAACGCGTGCTCGAGTCGCTGATCCGGTGCGGCGCGACGTCGGCGTTCGGCGAATCGCGCCAGGCTCAGCTCGATCGCCTCGACGCCGTGCTGGCCACCGCGCAGCGCGAGCAGCGCGATCGCGAGGCCGGTCAGGTCTCGCTGTTCGGCGATCTCGTGCTGGGTGCCGAGCTCACCATCGCACCGGGCAGGGGCACCGAGGCACCTCGTCGCGAGCTGCTCGGTTGGGAGAAGGAGCTGCTCGGCATCTATCTTTCGGAGCATCCGCTGCAGCAGATGGCCGAGCGGATCGGCGATGTCGTGCCCCCGGTCACGTATCTCGCGCAGCTGAAGGAGGTCGACGACGACCTCATCGTCGTGGCCTGCGTGGTGACGAGCGCCCGGAAGCACATCACCAAAGAGAAGAAGCTGATGATGTTCGCGCAGGTCGAGGACCTCACCGGGACGACGGAGGCGACCGTGTTCCCGCGGACGTACGAGGCGACCGCGCCGCTGTGGAGCACCGACGAGATCCTCCTGGTGCTGGCGCGTGTCGAGCAGCGCGATGAGGCGCCGAAATTGCTGTGCGAGCACGCCGTGCGCTTTGACGACGCCGGGATCGCCGAGATACGCCGTGTCGCCGAGGAGAGGCGCCAGAGCCTCGCGAAGCGGGCCAAGTTCATGCGGCCGACGAACGGCAACGGCAAGAGCCTCGGCGGCTCGGGGGTCCTGCCAGCGGTAGGCGGGTCTCCTCGGCCGGCCAACTCGCCGGCTCCCACCTCGAAGGGAACGTCCCCCGTGGTCCCGCCGGCTCAACGGCCGTCCTCGGAGACTCCGCCTCCGCTGTCACCCTCCTCGCCGCCGTTCTCGCCGTCGCCCTCCTCGTCCGCCTCCGAGCTTGTCATCCGCTTCCGCGAGGCTCTGGACTACGAACGATCTATCGCGATCTTCCAGCGGATCCAGGAGGTCCTCAAAGGACACGCCGGCCCCTCGGCCGTGATCCTCGAGCTCCCGCGGGCGGCGGGCGGAGTGCGACGCGTGCCGACGTCGTTCCGTGCCCGACCGTCACGCGAGCTGGCTGAGGCGGTGGCGAACGAGGTCGGCGGAGACGTCGTCGAGGTCGTGCTGCCGCGATAGGCCGCTCTCCGCAGGACTCCGCGCCGTCCGATACTTCGGACATGACCATGCGCGAGTCGCCCATGCGCGACCGGCTGCGGCGTCTCCACGACGCGTCGACCGAGATGCTCAGCATCATGGATCTCGATCAGCTGTACGCGCACGCGACCACCGCGGCACGTGCGCTCGACAGCGCCGACGCGGCGTCGTTGATGCTCGTGGATCGGGGCGAAAAAGCGCTCCTGATCCGGGCGCAGAGCGGTCTCTCCGAGCGCTACGCGGCGTCGCAGCGCATCCCGCTCGACCGCGCGATGCGCCACTACGAGAGCGTGGGGTCGGTGGTGGTGCGAGACCTGCGTAGCGCGCCGCTCGGCAATCCGAAGCTGATCCGCGAGGAGGGTCTCGCCAAGGTGCTGGCCCTGTCACTCGCGCGCGGCGACGAGTTCATCGGAGCGCTGCATATCTACACGCGCGACCCGAACCGCGACTTCGACGACCTGGACCGCGATCTCGCGCACGTCCTCGCGGCGCAGGTGGCGGTCGCCATCACCAACGCCCGCCTCTTCACCGAGCTGCAGCAGATCGATGCCGACCGCGAACAGTTCCTCTCGATCGTCTCGCACGAGCTGCGCACGCCGCTCACGCCTCTCAAGGCGCTCGCGCAGCTACAGCTGAGCCGTCTGCGACGGGCCCGGGAGCACGGGTCTCCCATGGACATGGAGGCGCTGGAGCGGAATCTCGAGTCCATCGAGCGTCAGGTGGACCGCATGAACGGGCTGGTGAACGACCTGCTCTCGGTCTCGCGCGCGGGCCGCGGTCAGCTCGAGATGGAACGTGCGCCTTTCGACCTCGCCGCCGAAGTGCGCGACGTCGTCGGCCGCTACGTCGCCGCGACGCGCGAGGAGGGTCGGCACTCCTTCGCGATCGACTCTCCGGAGACCATGACGTACGACGGCGATCAGGCGCGGATCGATCAGCTGCTCATGAACCTCGTCGGGAACGCGGTGAAGTACTCACCGCGTGGCGGCCGGGTCGCGGTACGGCTCACTGCCGAGGACGGTGGGGCGACGATCGCGATCAGCGACGAGGGGATCGGGATCGGCGCTGACGACCTTTCGCGGCTCGGCGGCGCGTTCACACGCGGGGCGGGGAAGGCGTCGACGTTCGCCGGCATGGGCATCGGGCTGCACGTCGCGAAGCTCGTCGCCGAGGCGCACGGCGGCTCGCTGCAGCTCGAGAGCCCCGGCGAGGACAGGGGCACGACCGTGCGTGTGCGGTTACCGCTCTAGCGCGCTGTGCCGGAGGAGGGAGTCGAACCCTCACGGGCTTTCACCCAGCAGATTTTGAATCTGCAATGTCTACCGTTTCATCACTCCGGCGCGCTCTCATTTTACGGGCGTCGCAGAAGCTTGATCGCCTCTATCGCGAGCGCCGGGTTCGCGATGACCACCTGTCGCTCGTCCCATGCCGCGTCGTTGCCGGTCTTGAGCGACAGCACGCGCGCGCCGGCCTCGCGCGCGATGAGCGCCGGAGCGGCGATGTCCCATGGCGAGAGCGCCTCGTGCACGAAGAGGTCGAGCATGCCGCCCGCCACGTAGCAGATCTCGAGTCCGGCAGCCCCGAGCACACGCAGCCGCGCACAGGTCGAATTCAACGCGACGAAGCGCGAATCCTTCCGCTTCGTCGCACCGAACGAGAGGCTTGCCACGGCGAACGCCTCGGAGAGCTTGCTTATCGCTCCCACAGAGATGGCGGCGCCGTTCCTCGTCGCGCCACGACCCTCCGAGGCCGCGAACGTCTCGCTCGTCCGCGGTGCATGCACGGCCGCGGCGCGCGCCCGCCCGCCTTCCACGTACGCGATGACCACGCAGTAGAAGGGGATCCCGCGGCTGAAGTTGAGCGTGCCGTCGATCGGATCGACGACCCACAGCCGCTCGGCCTTTCGCAGGTCCGCCCTGGCGCTCTCCTCCGCCAGCACGGGCACATCGGCGTCGTGCGCCCTCAGACGCTCGATGACCGCCCTTTCCGCGGCGTGATCCGCGGCGGTCGCGAAATTCGCGCGCCCCTTCTTCCGCGTGACGATCTGAACGTCCGACTGGACGATCGCGTCGCCCACGGCGGTCGCCGTCGACGTGGCGACGCGGGCAAGCGCCGCGAAGCGGTCCGCATCCGTCCCGCCGCTCCCGCGGCGGGCGCTCAAGGCGGGCAGAGCTCGCGCACGCGCTCGAGAAGATCGTTCAGGTCGAACGGCTTGGTGAGTACCGAGGTGATGCCGCGTCGCTTGAACTCCCGATCGAACTGCGGGAGGTTCGCGCTCACGAACAGGACCGGCATGTTCCGCACGCCGTCGTCTTCCCGCACGCGGTCGTAGACCTCAAGCCCGTTCAGACCGGGCATCATGATGTCGAGGATGAGGAGGTCGGCGTGCACTTGGCGCACGGTCTCGAGCACCAACGCGCCGTCGGCGACGACCACGGCCTGGTACCCAGGCTCATCGCTGATCGCGTCGCGTAAGAGGAGTGCGATCGGCTCGTCGTCTTCACCGATGACGACGACCTTTTTCTTTCTCTCGTCCACCCGAACAGTCACGGACTTTAGCGGATTCGAAACTACGAGCGCATGTTGAGCGCGGCTGGCGATAGCGAAGCCCAACTTCTCATCGATCGGGCCCGCCGGGGCGATGCGCGCGCGTTCGAGGACCTCGCGCGGCAGGAAGAGCGAGCGCTCTATCGCCACGCGCTACGCATCGTCGGCACGTCCTCGGACGCGGAAGATGTCGTTCAGGACGCGCTGTTCTCCGCATGGCGGTCGATCGCTTCGTTCCAGGGCGTCTCGTTCCGCGCGTGGCTGTTTCGCATCGTGACCAACCGCGCTCTCGATCACCTGCGTTCGCGCAAGCGCCGGCCGGAGCTGCCGCTCGACCCGCCTGAGGACGACGATGTGACGTGGGCCGAGCCGGCGGCGCCCGGCCCCGATCTGACGCAGCTCGCGGGTGATCGGGAAGCGCTCTCGGTCGTGGAGACGGCGCTCGAGACGCTACCCGCCGAGCAGCGGACCGCGCTCCTGCTTCGTGACGTCGAGGGGTTCGCGTATGAGGAGATCGCGGTCATCACCTCGGTCGAGGTGGGGACGGTGAAATCGCGGATCCATCGGGGTCGCTTGGCCGTCAGGAACGTGTTGATCTCGCGCGGTTGGCAGGGTCCGGAGGGGTGATGGAACCGCAGCGCGCCCCGGTCGTCAGTACGGAAGGAG
>DATEDV010000041.1:0-5866 GCA_035281485.1 Candidatus Limnocylindria bacterium
CCAGGCCGCAAACGTCGTGACGAACGACGACGGTGATGCGCTCGTCGTCGCAGGCGGCGAGCTCCAGCCCGAGAACGCCGGCGTGTCCGGCTTCGTCATCCACCTCGAGGACCCGTGGACGATCTTCCGCGATTCCACCGACCCCACGCAGCCCGTCGACAACTTCCGTGGCGCCTACTCGCGCGCGGCATGCCAGGCCGTCGAGGTCGGACGCGGCCTCGCGATCTTCGGGGGCACGCCCTACTACTACGACGGCGAGCGCGTCGGTGAACTCGGCTTCCCGTGGGGACCGGAGGCGATCCTGTTCGCCGCCGGCGAGGACGCGAACGGCGAGCTGACGCCCGACGTCGAGTACGCCTACTACCTCGTCGCGACGCGGCGCGATCGGCAGGGGCAGTATCACCGCTCGCGTCCGAGCCGCATCGGTCGCATCACGCCGACCGGCGCGCAGAACTCAGTGCAGATCCGGATCCGCACCTGCACGCTGTCGATGTGGGAGCACGACGTGTTCTACCCGTCGGCATCGCGCACCCAGTTCGAGGTGTTCCGCACCGTGGGCGACGGCGCCGTCTTCTACCGCCTCTATGGCGCGCGCGCGGGGCTAGGCGGAGCCATGACGCCGTCCGACACGCCCACGAACAACCCGCTCGCGCTCTTCGGCTACGTCGACTTCGTCGACACGCTCGACGACGACGAACTCGTGCTGCATGGCGCGGCTCCGTTCACGCTCGGCGCCGGCGGGTTCCTCGAGGTGACGCCGCAGACCGTCCCGGCGCTCACGTGCCCGGCCGTCTGGCAGTCGCGCCTGTGGGGCGCCGACCTGCTCGACCCGTCGCTGCTCTGGTACTCGGACCAGATCCTCCCCGAGTTCGCGAGCGACTACTACCGCGCGCCCGAGTTCAACGACGGCAACACGTTCCGCCTCGACGGGAAGGGCGAGGTGACCGCGCTGCTCCCGATGGCGAACGAGTTGATCGTCTTCACGCGCGAGGGCGCGTACGCGGTGCAGGGCGACGGCAACGACGGACTCGGCGAGGGCGCGAACCTGGTCCTGTCGACGCTCCACGAGGGCACCGGGTGCATCGAGCCGCGCTCGATCGTCCTCGGGCCGCCGGGCATCTTCTTCCAAAGCGAGAAGGGCTACTACCTGCTGTCGCGCGGCAAGGATCTCGCGTTCGACGTCGCGGGCCTGAACATCGATGCTGCGATCCGCGAGACCGGCAACATCCGAGCCGCGACGCTGCTGCAGGATCGCCATCAGATCCGGCTCGCAGCGAACAAGCGCCCGATCACGACGTACACCACCACGTTCGAGGTCTCCCAAGTCCCGGAGACGCCCGGCTCGATCTACTCGATCACGCTCACCGGCGTCGGTGCGCCGGGCCTGATCGCCGAGACCGAGAACGGAATCTCCGACTCGGACACCGACATCGCGACGCGCCTCGTGGCGCAGATCGCCACGGCGCTCGCCGACCGGACGACGCGCGTGCACCTCTACATCGCGTCCGCGTCAGTCGTCGGCGACGACGTGGTGGTCGTCTGGATGCCCGACGTGGTGCCCAGCTACGCGGCACTGCCGGCCGGCCCTGGCAACTCGCTGATCGGAACCGACGCGAGCGAGATCGAGGTGCAGCCGCGCGTTCTCGCGTACGACTACCTGTTCAAGCAATGGTCCGAGCACAAGCTGCAACCCGTCTCGGCGACCGAGCGCATGAACGAGGTGGTCGGCGGCTGCGCGTGGCGAGCGTTCGACGGCGGCGTCGCGCACGTCGTGCTGCAGCAAGGCGCGCTACGGATCGAGCGGTCCGAGCGTGACGCGCTCGCGTACTCGGACCAGCTCGCGAACGGCAGCGAGGTCGGGATCCCGATCGACATCCGGATCACGCCGTTCCACCCGTGGGGCTTCGCGGGGTCGGGCTACATCGGCGAAGTCGGAGTGCAGGGGCACAAGCCGAACATGTCGGAGCTCCACGTCGACCTCGAGTACTACATGAGCGGCGACTACGACGTGCCCGACATGGTCGACCTCGACATGACGGTCGACACCCGGACGCCGGCGTACATGCGGATCCGTCCTCGGATCCGTCGATGCGCGCTCGGCATGCGGATCTACGAGGAGTCGGGCGTGCTCAACCGCGAGAACGTCTCGATCGTCGGCATCATCTTCGACGTCGGCATGGAGAAGGGTGCGAGGCGCGTCGCGAACGCGCAGATCGGACGGCAGTAATGGTCGCAGCAGCACCGAACATCTGGAGTCTCAGCGAGGCCGGGAAGACGCAGAAGCTCGGGGGCGTCGACGCGCTCCGTGGGTACTACGGCGGCAACGACTACACGGCGCTCGCGAACGAGTCGCGCGTCCCGGGGCTGGGTGCGCAGCTCGGTGCACTCGGTCAGTACCAGGCGCAGGCGCAGGGGCTCGGTGGCCCGTCGCTCGCCGAGATGCAGCTCCGCCAGCAGAGCGACCAGCAGATGGGGCAGGCGCTCGCGCTCGCATCGCGCGGCCGCGGAGGGAACATCGCCGGCAACGCACAGCAGGCGATGGCCGCGAACGCGTACACGCAGCAGCAGACGAACGCGGACGCGGCCCAGCTCCGCGCGGCCGAGCAGGCGCAGGCGCAGGCCGCCGCGGCGCAGTTGGGCGGGCAGCTGTATCAGCAGGGGTTCGGATACGACCAGCTGGGCAACGCCCGCACGCTCGGCGCCGACTCGAACGCGCTCGGCTGGTACTCGGCCGAACGAGGCATGGACCTCGAGCGCGACGCGCAGAACCGGCAGTGGACGCTCGGTCTCGTGCAGGCGGGCGCCGGTGCGGTGGGCGGTCTCATGGGCGCCGCGTCGCAGATGTCCGACGAGCGCGTCAAGACGAACATCCAGCCGGGCGGGCTCGCGGCGTCGCAGGCCGTCGGCGAGCTCGAGCCGAAGACCTTCGAGTACAAGCCCGGCTTCGGCGAGCCCGGCCAGCGCGTCGGCGTCATGGCGCAGGATCTGCTGCGCACGCCACAGGGGGCCGCGATCATCCGCGACACGCCGCTAGGCTACGCGGTCGACACCGGCGGTCTCGCATCGCTCGGCGTCGCCGCGTCGTCGGAGAACAAGCACGAGATCGACGCGCTGAAGGACCAGGTCGGCCAGCTGACCGCGCTGCTCGGCGCGCAGTCGGGCTCGACGACGTCGCAGCAGTACGTGCGCAGCGGACTCGGAGGGTACTGAGATGGCGTTCACGTTCGACGACGACCCCGAGGCGTTCATCCGGCAGGCGGAGATCGACGCCGCGAACACGCCCGAGGCGCGCGCGATGGCGGAGATCGACCGCTCGGCAGCGCGGATCGACGAGGCCGGCGCGGCGCTCGACGCCGCGAACGAGCGGGCAGCCCGGATGGCCGCTCGCGATCCGAACGTCTACAACCCGGATCGCCCGTCGACGTGGAACGCGCCGGACAATCCGAACCTGACGACCCTCGATCGCGCGCGCAACATCCAGCCCAGCGCCGAGGCGACCTCGATGGCGCAGGCGGCTCGAGCAGCTGCGCTCTCGGGCGACGACGGTGCGTCGCTGCGCGCGGGCGCCGAGTCCCGGCTTCGCGAGCGCAGTGAGGCCGCCGGCCGGGCCCTCGACACGCCCGCCGAGCAGCTCGCGGCGATGCGGCTCGCCGGCGGTCGGCAGCAGTTCGGCGACGCCTTCGACGCGCTCGGGCAACGCGTCGTGTCGAGCCGGCCGAACCCGGCATACCCGTCGACGTCGCGCTACACGGGCGCGATGCTCGGCGACGGCAGCGTGCGGCAGGACGTTGGGCCCGATGGCCAGCCGCGCATGCGCATGGAGACCGTCGAGGAGCCGATCCTCGGCGCCGACGGGCAGCCGATGCCCGACCCGATGAATCCGCAGGGGCCACCGCTCACGCGCACCGTGCAGCGCATGGTGCCCGTCATGGAGACGAACCGCGGTCTGATCGGCGAGGGCCGGCACGCCGCGATCCGGCAGCAGGAGGCGGAGCTCGATCGCGAGATCCTGAACACGAACCTGCTCGCCGACCAGGCGTGGCAGCAGCGGAAGATCGCGGCCGACATGGAGGCCCGCGACCAGATGCAGCGGCAGAAGCAGGAGGCCGCGCGTGCAGCCGTAGACGAGACGCACCGCGCCGTCGAGCTCGCGCGCAACGAGTTCGCGAAGGCCGACGACGTCAACCCGGATCGCGGGTGGGCACAGAAGGGCGTCGCCGCTCAGATCGCGGCCGTGATCGCGTCGGGCTTGCTCGGCTTCGCGGGTCGCGATCCGTTCGCGCACATCAATGCCGTGATTGAGCGCGACATCGACGCCCAGAAGTCGAACATCGCGAAGCGTCGGCAGGCGGTCGACACCGCTGGGGCCGCGCACGCGACTGCCGTGTCGGCGTACGACCAGGTCCGAGCGCAACTCGGCGACGAGCGCCTGGCTGACGAGGCGTTCCGGATCTCGGCGCTCGAGCAGATCAAGTCCGAGGCGCTGGCGAAGCTGCAGAACGCGAACGTGCAGGTGAAGACAGCCGAGCAGCAGGCGTTCCTGAACGGGCTCGACCAGCAGATCGCGGAGAAGCGCCGCGGGCTCGAGCTCGTGGCCGCCACGACGCCGCAGAAGATCGTGCGCGTGTCGTCGCCGTACACCGGGGCACAGCAGGCGCTGCTGAAGGAGCAGGCGAAGTCCGGCCTCCGCATGCAGGAGCGCTCGGGCGAGCAAGCGGTCGAACTCGTCGGCAAGCGGCAGGAGCAGGAGCGCGAGATCCGAGGGAAGATCGACGTCGAGCGAGCGAAGGAAGCCGCAGGCGGACCGCTGTCCGACAAGGAAGTCGCGCTACTGCAGACTCACGTCGACGACACGAAGGCCGCGGGTGCGATCTCCGATCTGATCGACGACCTCGCGAGCGACTACGAGGGCTCGGATGTGCCGGGGCGCGGCGTCTCGCGGATCATCGACTGGGCGACGCCGAACGACGTGGCCGACGTGGAGACGCGGCTCTCGCTGATCGAGGACTCGATCGGCCGTATGCAGTCGGGCGGCGCGATCACGGAGGACGAGGCCGTGCGCTTCAGGTCGTGGATTCGCGCGGGCGTGGGCGACGAGCAGCTGTTCCGGAACCTGCGGAACATCCAGTCGCTCACGAGCAAGAAGCTCAAGCGCAGCTACGCCGCGCTCCCGCCAAAGCTGCAGGCCGCGTATCGCGGCATCGACGAGGGGGCGCTTCCACGACGCGACACCGACGTGTCGGGCGGGCCCGGGCGACCGAACCGCATCGGCGGCGAAGGGGGCGTGGTCCAGGTCCACGAGTAACCGATGGGCGTCAAGGTCATCGACAAGGCGGGGCAGAAGGAGGTCGAGGTCTCCTCGGCCGAGGCGCAGCAGGCGATCCTCGACGGGCGCGCCGTGCTGCCCGCGGGCAAGGTGCAGGTGCGGCGCGGCAACGCGACCGGCGACGTCGATGCCGACAAGCTGTCGACGGCGCTCTCCGAGGGCTGGCAGCTCGCGGATCGGGACGAGGTCCAGGCCGCCACGATCCGCCGGGAGGAATCGGACGTCGCCTCGTCGATCCTGGGCGGGGCCGAGGCCGCACTCGCGGGCGCGACCCTGGGCGGCTCGACCTGGCTCGAGGCCAACCTGCTCGGGGCCGACGAGGAGCGTATGCGCGCGCGCCGGGAGGGCCTCGGGACGCTCGCCACGGCGGCCGAGGTCGGCGGCGCCCTGGCACCCGCCCTGCTGAGCGGAGGCGCCTCCCTGGGAGCGACGGGAGCTCGAGCCGGGCTCGCGGCCCGTGCCGCCCGAGCGCTCCCGTCGGGCGCGGTGACGCGGGGCGGGGCCCTGGTCGAGCGGGGCCTGGGGGCGGCAGTCGCCGAG
>DATEDV010000042.1:0-3722 GCA_035281485.1 Candidatus Limnocylindria bacterium
GTTCCACCGTCCTCGCTCACGCGGTCGACGAGCGCGGTCGCGAACGGCCTCCCGAACTCCTCGCGCCCGGTGCTCTTCGGCGCGCGGCGCGCGAAGTACGGATGACGCATCGCCTCGTCGAGCGCGCGTGCGCTCGCGCGCCCCGCGCGCGCTCGCCGCCCGTCGCGGTCGAATGCCTCGCCGGACCTCGCGGCGATCGCGTCGCTCGTCATGTTCGCCGGTCCGGTGTCGAAGGCGATGACGTCATCGGCGGATGCTGTGGGAATGAGCGTGAGGTTCGCGATGCCGCCGAGGTTGAGGACCGCGATCGGGGCGCGCGACGCGAAGAGCACGTGATCGCCGAACGGCACGAGCGGCGCGCCCTCACCGCCCGCGGCCATGTCGGCGCTGCGGAAGTCGTCGACCGTCGGTACGCCGGTCGCCCGCGCGACGCGCGTGGCGTCGCCGATCTGCAGCGTCGTGTGCTCCGCCGGCAGATGCGACACGGTCTGCCCGTGGAGGCCGATCACGTCCGGCCGTGCCGGCAGCGTGGCGATGAGCTCGGCGGCCGCCGCCGCGTACGCGTCGCCGAGCTCGGCGTGCAGTCGTGCGATGTCCGAGAGTGCGAACGGGACGTCGGCGCCCGCGCGCAGCACGGCGTCGCGGAGCGCGGGCGGATAGGAGCGCTCGGCGGTCGCGAGGATGCGCACGGCCGGTCGGGGTCCCGGCTCGATCTCGATCGCGGCGAGGTTGATGCCGTCCCCGGACGTGCCGGACATCATGCCGACGGCGATCATCCGTCGATTCTCACGCGAACGGCTCCGACACGGCTTCATGCACCGCGATGCGGAACCGGTACGTGGCGTCGTCATTTGCGCGTCCGAAGTACACGCGGTTGGAAAGGATCACGACCGTAAGGTCCAGCCGCGGGTCGATCCACAGCGACGTGCCGGTGAAACCGGTATGGCCATACGCGTCGACGCTGAAATGCCGGCCGACCATTGGACCGTCCGGTGCGCGCAGCGCGAGGCCGAGACCGCGCCTGACGTTCTTCTCCTTCACGTGCTCGCTCCGGGCGAGTGCCGCGAGCTCATTGCCGATGACCGCCCCGTCGCGGAAGACACGCGCGACGGCAGCGACGTCGGCCGCCGTGCCAAAGAGACCCGCGTGGCCACAGACGCCGCCGACGGAGTAGGCGTTCTCGTCGTGGACCTCGCCACGAAGACGGCGGCGCCGCCACTCCGCGTCCTCCTCGGTCGCGGCGCAGCGCGCGGCGGGACGCGGACCGTAGTCCGCCTGCGTCGCCTCGACCGGACCGAGGACGCGTTCGCGCATGAGGTCCGGGAGGGGCCGCTCGCCGACCGTCGCGAGGGCCTGAGTGAGCATGATGTAGCCGAGGTCGCTGTAGGTGAACGTGCCGAGGTCCTGCGCGAGCGGCTCCTGCGCCGCGCGCCACACGGCCTCTTCGAGCGAGCGCACCTCCTTCCACAGCGGTAGCCACCACGTCAGGCCGGCGGTGTGCGTGAGCACGTGCTTGAGCGTCACGTCGTCCTTGCGCCCGCCGCGGAAGTCGGGGACGAGCTCCCGGAACGGAGTATCCAGGGTGATGACGCGCTCGCGGACGAAGGAGAGCGCGAGCGCCGTCGTCGCGAGCTTGGTGAGCGACGCAAGATCGAAGAGCGAATCCACGGTGCACGGACCATCCGGACCGGCGCGCTCGTCGGGGCACAGCGTGCCCACGGCGAACGCGTCGACCTCGCCACGCCGCTCGACGCGCACGACGCACGCGGTGCAGAGCGAGCCGATCGCGGCCTCGGCGATCGCCCGCGCGGGTGCCGCGAGACCGCTCACAGGCGACGCCTGTACAGGCGAAGCATCTATGCGAAGTCCCGCAGGCCGGCGCCGATCGGGTAGCGGTCGCTGACCGTGACGGGCAGCGTTCCGACCGGCTTGCGTGCCCCGGTGATCACCTCGACCACCGCCCGCAGCGATGGCAGCCGTCCGTCGTACGCGCAGACGCAGGCCGCGACGTTCCCCACGAAGCGCACGTCGTAGGGCCCCCGCAGCGAGACGAGCACCGTCGGTCTCGTTGCGGCGAGGCGGGTCACGAGCCTCAGCTGGTCGTCGTTGATGCCGATATCGGCCACGCCCGCGACGACGACGTCCGCGTTCCTGGCCTCCTCGAGCGCCGTTGCGATGACGGCGTCGCTGATGTTCGCGCCGAAGGTGCGATGCCCGACGTCGCCGCGCGCGCGCTGGAGCTCCGTCGCGAGGTCGCTGTCGCCCGCCAGCGGCGTGAGGTCGGCCCGCGTGGTCGCGATCGCATACACGCGGCCGCGGAGCGGCAGCGCTTTCCCGTCGTTGTGCACGACCGTGATGCTCCCGCGGGCGAGATCGAGCGCCGCCGCGGCGTTCGCGGTGAGATCGGGCGGGCGTGGCGACACGGGGTCGAGGATGCCGTAGCGGAGCTTCGTGTCGAAGAGGCGCGTGAGCGTCGAGTCGAGATTCGGAAGGGAGTTGTTGCGGATCGCGATCGTGATGAGCCTGTGACCTTCGCGCTGCGCCTCCTCGTCGAACCGGAACAGGACGAAGTCCGCCCCGGCCTTCACCGCCGCCTCGCCGGCCGCGGCCTGTCCGACGCCGGACAACGCTCCCATCTCGAGGTCGTCGGTGACCGCGATGCCGGCGAACGAGAGCTCACGCCGCAGGAGGTCCGTCGTGACCCGCCGTGACAGCGAGGCCGGCAGCTGCGGCGTCGGATCGAGCGCCGGAACGATGAGGTGCGCGAGCATCACCGCGGGGACCCCTGCCGCGATCGCGGCGCGGAAGGGCGGGAGCTCGACTCGGTCCAGACGCGCGCGATCGACATCGATGAGCGGCAGACCGACGTGCGAGTCGATGGTCGCGGCGCCGTGCCCCGGGAAATGCTTCGCGCAGCAGAGGAAACCCGCGCCGTTGTAGGCGCGGACCGCCGCGGCGACGAGGCTCGAGACGCGCTGAGGGTCGGACCCGAACGACCGGTTGCCGATGATCGGATTGAGCGGCTCGTTGTTCACGTCCGCGACGGGCGCGAAGTTCCAATTGATGCCGCTCGCGCGGAGCTCGCCGGCCGTGATCGTCGCGGCGCGCTGCACCGCGGCGGTGGGATCGGGCGTCGCGGCCAGCGCCATCTGGCTCGGGAAGATCGTCATGCCTGTGCCGATGCGCGCGACCCCGCCGCCCTCTTGATCGAGCGCGAGGAAGAGCGGCGGGATCTTCGCCTCGGCCGCGATCCGCTGGAGATCCGCGCAGATGCGCGCCAGCGCGCTCGCGTCCGGCGCGTTCTCGGCGCGCAGCACCACGCCGCCGATGCCGCGCAGACGGATCATCTCCTCGACCGCGCCGGTGATCTGCGTTCCGTGGAACGCGACGGCCATCGTCTGCCCGGCGCGCTGGTCGACGCTCAGTGACGCGAGCAGCTTCGCGGTGCGCGACGGCTCGGGCTCGGGCGCGGCGCAGGCCGCCAGTGCCGCGCCCGCGCCGGCGAGGAACGCGCGGCGCTTCAAAGTCGGACCGGTGGCCGTCCGGTCGGACGACGTTCGCCCGCGAGGACCGCGGCGAGCGCCTCGAGCGAGGCGGGGACGTCGCTGTACGTGAGGAGCGCCGGCACATCGGGTACGAGCCGGGCGTCGTACGGGCTCCGGATCGCGCACAGCACCCCACCGCCCGCGAGCAGCTCGCGGGCGCGGGCGGCCTGCTCGGGC
>DATEDV010000043.1:0-2987 GCA_035281485.1 Candidatus Limnocylindria bacterium
GCGCATGAAGGCCTACAAGGGACATCTCAACGCGCACAAGTCGCCGCGCCGGAAGCGGAGCCACGCCGGTAAGGCGCTCGTCGCTTCGGGAGACCTCAGGCTCGTCCGCAAGATGCTCCCGCATCTGCTCGGAAGGTAGGAAGAACGACATGTCACGGGTGAAGCGCGGAGTCGCGGCGCACAAGAAGCACAAGAAGCTCCTCAAATCGGCCGAGGGCCGGCGTGCCGCGAAGCACAAGCTCGTTCGCCCCGCGCGCGAGGCCGCGCTCCACGCGCTGAACTACGCGTATCGCGACCGGCGGAAGCGGAAGGCGCAGTTCCGCGCCCTGTGGATCGCCCGCATCAACGCCGCTTCCCGCGAGGGCGGCGTCTCGTACAGCCGGCTGATGGCGGCGATGCGTGCGGCGGGAGTGCAGCTCGACCGCAAGGTCCTGGCGGACATGGCCGTGCGCGACCCCAAGGTCTTCCGGCACTATCTCGACCTCGTCAGCGACAAGAAGGCAGGTAAGGCCAGCTCATAGGCTCGGCGCAGGGCGCCGGGCGATGGCGATGACGGAGAGCAGTACCGCGGAAACGTCGCTCAGGGAATGCGGGTCGTGACTGTGAGCCCGCAGCGACACGGAACGCGGGAATTCGCTCCGGAGCCGATGCGCAGGAAAGCGCATCCGGGTGGAGCCCGCTAGCGCTCCCCACGAGTGTCCATCGGCCGCGTGCCGGTGGGAGATCGGGTGGTACCGCGGAGGCCCGCCTTCGTCCCGGACGAAGCGCGGGCTTTTGATTTGGGCGCGGCGCCAGACGATGGAAGAGGAGCGTATGTCGGGACCACAGGATCTGAAGGAGCTCGCGGAGCGCGCGGTGGCGGAGATCGCCGCCGCGGCGGACGACGCCGCGCTCGAGGCCGCGCGCGTGCATTACCTCGGACGGAAGGACGGCGCGCTCACGCAGGCCACGCGGGCGATCGCCACGCTGCCCGCGAAGGACAGACCGGCCTACGGCGCGGCGCTGAACGAGGCGAAGGCCCGGATCGAGGCCGCGATCGCCGGGCGCACGGCGGCACTGCGGAGCGCGTCGATCGACGAGAGCCTGCGCGAGCGCGTCGATCTCACTCTGCCCCCGCGGCCGCTGCGCGTGGGTGGCCTGCATCCGGTCAACGCGACGATCCGCGAGGTGTCCCGCATCTTCGCGACGATGGGCTTCGAGACCGTCGAGGGTCCCGAGATCGAGACCGATTACTACAACTTCGAAGCGCTCAACATCCCGCCCGGTCATCCCGCGCGAGAGAAGTGGGACACGCTCTGGGTGACGAATCCGCTGGGCGACGACCCGCAGAAGCCGCTGCTCGGCCGCACACACACCTCGCCGATGCAGGTCCGCGTGATGGAGAAGCGGAAGCCGCCGATCCGCGTCGTCATACCCGGGCGCTGCTATCGCTATGAAGCGACCGACGCGATCCACGAGAGCGTGCTCCACCAGTACGAGGGACTCGCGATCGACGAGAAGCTCACGATGGCCGATCTGAAGGGCGTGCTCTACTCGTTCGCTCGTCAGTGCTTCGGCACGTCGGCGAGCGTGCGCTTCCGCCCCGACTACTTCCCATTCACCGAGCCCTCGGCTGAGATCGCGTTCAGCTGCGTGATCTGCGACGGCAGGGATCCCGGCTGCCACACCTGCGGCGGCGACGGCTGGATCGAGGCCGCCGGCTGCGGGATGGTGCATCCCGATGTGCTGCGGCGCGTCGGGTACGACCCCGACCGTTATCAGGGGTTCGCCTTCGGCGGCGGTGTCGAGCGTCTGGCGATGGTGAAGTACGGCATCCCGGACATCCGGCTGTTCGCGCAGAACGATCTGCGCTTCCTCGGGTCGTTCTGATGCTGATCCGAGTTCCGGTGTCCTGGCTGCGCGAGTACGTCGACGTGACAGTTCCGAGCGACGAGCTGGGCCATCGCCTGCACATGTCCGGCACCGAGCTCAAGGGGATCGAGCGGAAGGCCTGGGACAAGATCTGGGTCGGTCGCGTCGCCGAGCTCGCGAAGCACCCCGACGCCGACAAGCTGCAGCTCGCGACGGTCGACTACGGCGAAGGGCGGCGGAAGCAGGTGGTGACCGGGGCGACCAACCTGAAGCCCGGGTCGATCGTCGCGTACGCGGAGGTGGGTGCCGAGTACATCGACGGCCACAGCGGACAGCGCGTTGTCATGAAGCCGAGGGACATGCGCGGCATCCGGAGCGAGGGGATGGTCATGTCCCAGAAGGAGCTCGGGCTGGGCGAGGAGCACGACGGCATCCTGCTGCTCGACGAAAAGCTGACGGTCGGGTCGCCGCTCTCGGAATCGCTGGGGGAGACGGTCCTCCTGCTCGAGATCCAGCCGAACCGGCCGGACTGCCTGGGCATCCTCGGTATCGCGCGAGAGGTCTCGGCGCTCCTCGCCCAGAAGCTGCGCGAGCCTGCCGGCGTTCCCCTCGGCACGGAGGAGCCGAAGGGACTCGACGTGCGGATCGAGGATCCGGTCGGCTGCCCGAGGTTCGCGGCAGCGCGGCTTGAAGGCGTGCGCATCGGCCCGTCGCCGGACTGGATGCAGCAGCGGCTTGCGGCCGCGGGGATGCGGCCGATCTCGAACGTCGTCGACATCACCAACTACGTGATGCTCGAGCTCGGGCAACCGCTGCACGCGTACGACCTCCGCGAGGTGCGAGGCGGAACGCTCGTCGCGCGTCAGGCACGTCCCGGCGAGCGGCTGCGCACGCTCGATGGTGTCGACCGTGCGCTCCCCGAGCGCACGCTCGTCATCGCCGATGAGCAGCGCGCGCTGGGCGTCGCCGGCGTCATGGGCGGCGAAGACTCCGAGATCCGACCGGACACGACGACGGTGGCGCTGGAGTGCGCGTCGTTCGAGCCGCGCAGCGTCGGCGCGACCGCGACGAAGCTCGGCCTGCGCGGGTCCTCAGGCAGCGCGGCCGCGCGACGGTTCTCCTGGCACCTGAGCCCG
>DATEDV010000044.1:0-8824 GCA_035281485.1 Candidatus Limnocylindria bacterium
GCCAACGGATTCGCGTTCATTGCCGGGCAGACCGCGTTCGACGCCCAGGGCAACGTCGTTGGCGTCGGTGACTTCCGAGCGCAGGCCGAGCAGACCTACCGAAACCTGAAGGCGACGCTCGACGCGGTCGGCGCTGGACCCGGCGACATCGTGAAGGTCACGAACTACGTCCTCGATCGCGCGAACCTGCCGGTCCTCGTCGAGGTGAGACGCGCCATCCTCGGCGACCTGCGGCCCGCAAGCACTGCGGTCGTCGCCGGCCTCGCGCGTGAAGAGCTCCTGGTCGAGGTCGACGCGATCGTCGCGCTGCCTACAGGAAGTTGAACAGCTGCGGCAGCCGCGCGAACTGACCAGACACGAGCACCAGGCCCATCACGATCACCAGCGTCCCGCCGGCCAGGTTCAGCACACGGATCCCTCGGGCCAGCGCGCGCGTGATGCGCTGCGTGCCGCCGATGCCGGCCGCGATGAGCAGGAACGGCACGCCCAGTCCGAGCGCGTACGCGAGAAGCAGCACCGCGCCGGAGGCGACGTCGGCGGTGAACAGCATGTCGATGATGAGCGCGAGGTAGGGACCGACGCACGGCGTGAAACCGATGCCGAAGGCGAGGCCGATGAGGAACGAGCGCACGAGCCCGGTCGTGTGGCCCTCCAGCCGTAGGTCGAGCCCGCGCATGAGGAATGGGATCGTGATGAGCCCGACCATGTGCATGCCGAGCACGATGAGCAGGATCCCACCGACGCGCTGGAGCCAGTACACGAGCTCGCCGGCGATGGCACCGACGAGCGCGATCACGACCCAGATGAGCGTGAAGACGGCGCTGAACCCGACGACGAACGCGAGCGCGTGCGCGACCGTCCGCGTGCGCTGCGTGCCCGCGAGCGCGGCCTCGCCCGCCATGTTCACCAGGAACGCCGGCACCAGCGGGAGCACGCACGGCGATAGAAAGGAGAGCACCCCGGCGCCGAAGGCGATCGCGACATTCACGACGTGAGCGTAGCGAAGGCATCATGTCGCCGTGGCGGTGCGACGGACCTCGCGCCATCCGCCGGCGTCCCGACTCGCGGCCGCGGCGCGCCGCCTGCTCGACGAGTCGAAGCTCTGCGCCGTCGCGACCGTCTCCCGCGGCGGCCGGGCCCATGTCAACACCGCGTACTTCGCATGGGGGCCCGCGTTCGACATCGTGTGGTGGTCGTCGCCGGAGGCGAGGCACTCCCGCAACATCCGCGCGAATCCGTCGACGGCCGTCGCGGTCTTCCGGTCCACGCAGCGGTGGGGCGGCAGCGACCACGGCGTCCAGCTCTTCGGCAGTGCTCGTGAGCTCAGCGGCCGCGCCGCGCGCGAGGCCGAGCGCCTATACGCCGCGCGGTTCACGCGCTACGCGGGCGGGAACGACGCGTACCGCTTCTACCGTCTACGCACCCGGCGGATGAAGCTCTTTGACGAGCACGCCTTCGGTGGCGCGACGTCCGTAACGGTGGCGCTCGGATCCGACGGTCGCCTCCGCTGGGAGCGCACCGAGTACTACGTCGAGGACTGACGGCGCCATAGGGGTCGCGCTTCGGTCTCGCCTTGTTCAGTAAGCCTTCCCTTTAGCAGGGTGCTGACGCACCATTCCGGCCCTCGGAACCGGCGTGGTGGAGTGTGAGCCAGACAGCTGATCGCAGTGGCCAGCGAGACGAACCGGCGGCACTGAGCGGCGCCGCGGTGAGTCCGCGCCGCCTGCTCGGCGCGCTGCGCGAGGTCGCGCTCGTCGCGACGCACGCACACACGCCCGCTGAGGTCGCGCTGGTCGCGGCGACGCAGGTCTGTCGGCTCCTCGAGTGCGACGACGCCGTGGTCCGCTGGTGGAACCGCGACCGGTCCCGGCTCGAGCTGCTCGCCGACACGCGACCGGACCGCAGCGGCCGGGTCGGCGACATCGCGCGTGGCGAGGGCGCGGTCGGCATCGCCTTCGCGAGCGCGTCGCCGGTCGTCGTCGAGGACTACGCCCGCTGGGAGCACCAGGTGTCGTCGTCCATCGCGGTCGGCAGCGGCGTTGCGGTCCCGCTGCTGCTGCAGGATTCCGCCGTCGGCGCCCTCGCGATCTACTCGCGCGACGCCCGACGCTACAAGGAGACCGAGGTGCAGCTCCTCGCTCTCTTCGCAGCGCAGGTCGCGCCGGTCATCGAGGCCGCACTGCTTCGGATCGCTTCGCAGCGCGAGACCAACCGGGTCGAGGCGTCCGACAGGCAGCTTCGCGACATGCTCGACGCCGCGCTCGACGCGCACGTCGTCATGGACGCGCGCGGACGGATCACCGGATGGAACGCGCAGGCCGAAGCGATGTTCGGCTGGCGACGCGACGAGGTCATCGGCAAGGAGCTCGCGGATACGCTCATCCCGCCGGCGCTTCGCGACGCGCACCGAAGCGCGCTCGGCCGGTACCTCAAAACGGGCGACGGCCCGATCCTGGGCCGGCGCGTCGAGCTCGACGCCCTGCGTAAGAACGGCATCACGTTCCCGGTCGAGCTCACGGTCGCGCCGATCGGGACCGCGGACGGTCCCGCGTTCAGCGCCTTCCTCCGTGACATCAGCGAGCGCCGCCAGGTCGAGCAGCAGCTGCGACGGCTCGCCATGCACGACGCGCTCACGGGACTTCCCAACCGGCTGCTGCTGTACGACCGCGCCGAGCAGGCGTTCGCGGTCGCCAAACGAGCGAGGACGTCCGTCGCGCTGCTGCTCATGGACCTCGACGGCTTCAAGGACATCAACGATGCGTACGGGCACCACGTCGGCGACGTACTCCTTCAGGAGGTGTCGATACGACTGCGCGCCGGGCTGCGCGAGTCGGACACCGTGGCGCGGCTCGGCGGCGATGAGTTCGCCGTGCTGCTTCCCGATAACGACGTCGACGCCGCGCTCGCGAGCGCGAAGATGCTGCGCGGGTCGCTCGATGCGCCGCTCACGATCGAGGGCGTCCGGATGCCCCTATCGTCGAGCGTCGGCGTTTCGCTGTTCCCCGCGCATGGCGAGGATCCGCTCACGCTCCTTCGCCGCGCCGACATCGCGATGTACGCGGCGAAGCGACGCGGCTCGGGCGTGGCGCTCTACGAGGAGGGCAGCGACCTGGAGGGCGCCGCGCGTTTGGGCCTCGCCGCGGATCTCCGGGACGCGCTCCAGGACGGCCGGCTGCACCTGAATTACCAGCCGGTGATCGACCTGGCCACCGGTCGCGTGTGCATGATGGAAGCGCTGGCGCGCTGGGATCACCCACGGCTCGGTCCCGTCCCGCCGGCGGAGTTCATCGGTCTCGCGGAGCGCACCGGCCTCATGCCCCAGCTGTCGTCATGGGCGCTCGGGGCGGCGCTCAGGAAGTCGTGCGGCTGGCAGGCGCGCGGGATCGGGATCGCCGTGAACATGGCCGTGTCCGACCTGGCCGATCCGGCGTTCCCGGACCGCGTCCGCGCCACCATTGCGCAGGCCCGCGTCGACCCGGCGATCCTCCATCTCGAGGTCACCGAGAGCGGCGTGATGAGCGAGCCGGAGCGCATCCTCACCTGTCTCGAGGCGCTGCGTGATATCGGCGTGCGCCTGGCGATCGACGACTTCGGCACCGGGTCATCGTCACTCGCGTATCTGCACCGACTCCCGATCCACGCGTGCAAGATCGATCGCTCGTTCATCCGGCGTCTCACGACCGAGTCGTCGAGCGTCGCGATCGTGCGGGCGACGATCGAGCTCGCGCACGCGCTCGATCTGCGGGTGACGGCCGAGGGCGTCGAGGACGGCGCGACCCTGGAGCTGCTGCGCGGCATGGGATGCGACCTTGCTCAGGGCTACTTCATCTCCGCGCCGATGACGGACGCCGCCACCGAGAGCTGGCTGAACGACTCATCCTGGGCAGGTGCCCGCACGTACTAGGCTCGTCGGGAGGTCGGCGATGCGACGGTACGCGACCCTGGTCATGTCATTGGCGCTGATGTCGGCGTGTGGCGGCGCGCCGCCGATCCAGCCCGCCGCGACCGCGCCGTCGACGGCCACGCCTGCCGTGGCGCCGACGACCGTTGCGCCGGCGACGACCGCCTCACCGGCAGCGACCGCCGCCACGGCGCTGGTCGAAATGGGCGACCACTTCTTCGCGCCGGCGCAGCTCACGGTGCGCGTCGGGACCACGGTGACCTGGAAGAGCGTCGGACAGTCGACGCACGACCTCGCGGCACGCGACGGCTCGTTCAAGATCCCGGGTATGAGCTTCGGTGACACGTACTCGTACACGTTCACGCGCGCCGGGTCCTATCCATACGTGTGCGCGCAGCACGAGGGCGACGGGATGACCGGGACGATCACCGTCACCAACTAGCCTCAGCCGATCGCCTGTCCCAGGTCCTCGATGAGGTCGTCGACGGTCTCGATGCCGACCGAGAGGCGGACCAGACCCGCCGGCGGCGCGAGCTTCGTACCGCGCACCGAGCCATGCGTCATCGCGAGCGGGACCTCGATCAGCGACTCGACCCCGCCCAGCGACTCCGCCAGCGCGAAGATCTTCGTGCGGGCCGCCATTCGCTTCGCCGCGGCCTCACCCCCCTTGAGCTCGAACGAGAGCATCCCGCCGAACGCCCGCATCTGCCGCTTGGCGATGTCGTGCTGCGGGTGGCCGCGGAGCCCGGGGTAGTTCACGCGCGTGACCCTGGGATGCTCGCTCAGCCACTCCGCGATGGCCTGGCCGTTCGCGGAGTGGCGCTCCATCCGCACGGCAAGTGTCTTGGCGCCGCGGAGCACGAGCCAGGCGTCGAGCGGGCCGGGCACGCCGCCGACGGCGTTCTGCAGGTAGGCGAGACGCTCGCGCAGCGCGGGGTCGCTGCCGATCAGCGCGCCGCCGACGACGTCGGAGTGGCCGCCGAGGTACTTGGTCGTCGAATGAAGCACGAGATCGGCGCCGTGCGCGATTGGGTTCTGCAGATACGGACTGGCGAAGGTGTTGTCCACGACGGCAAGCGCCTTCGCCTGGTGCGCGATGTCGGCGAGGGCCCTCATGTCGAGGACCTTGAGCAGCGGGTTGGTCGGCGTCTCGATCCAGACCAGCCGGGTCGTCTTGCGGACCGCCTTCCGGACGTTCGCGAGCCGACGCATGTCCACCGCTGTCGTGGCGATCCCGAGCTGCTCGAACACGCGTACGAAGAGGCGATACGTGCCGCCGTAGACGTCGTCGCCCATGACGACGTGATCGCCGGCGCTCAGCCGGTGCGCGATCGCGTCGGTCGCAGCCATACCCGAGCCGAACGCCAGCGCCCAACGACCGTCCTCGAGCGCCGCGAGGCACGTCTCGAGCGCGGTGCGGGTCGGGTTGCCGGTGCGGGCGTACTCGTACCCCTTGTTCTTCCCTACCGCAAGCTGCGCGAAGGTCGAGGTCTGGAAGATCGGGACGGTCACGGCTCCGGTGAGACCTTCGGGGTCCTGACCGGCGTGGATCGCGAGGGTATCGAATCCGGACTTGCGCTTGCGAGGCACGCGGTGAGTATGCGGCGTAGCGTGTGACTGTGAGGGACGGGACGGAACAGCGACGGCGTGTCGTCGTCGTCGAGGACGACGAAGACATCGCGGAGCTTCTCACTGACATCCTCGATGCCGAGGGCTTCGCGCCCGTCGCAGTGAGCGATGCGGCAGGACTCGATCGCGAGCTCGGGCAGCGACCGGATCTCATCGTGCTCGATCTGCGTCTGACGCGCGGTGGCGCGGACAAGATCATGAGCTCGCTCAGATCGCGCGGTCTGGGCGACGTGCCCATCCTTCTGCTGAGCGCGGCCAGTGATCTGCCCGACCGCGCGAAAGAGCTCGGGGTGACGTCGTTCCTGGCAAAGCCGTTCGAGCTTGAGGACTTCATCGTGCTGGTCCGCCGTCTTCTCTGAGGCGTCCCGTTGGCTGGTCGTTACACGCCGACTGGCGCGCCGCTTGCTCCCTTCTCAGCGTGATCGTGCGTCGTGCGCGCGAGACCGAGGCGGCCGCCTCGTTGCCGACCCGGTACGGCGACCTGCTGATCCACGTCTTCCGCCTCGGCGACGACACCGAGGTGGTCGCGCTCGTCCACGGCGACGTCGCGGGAGACGAGCCGGTCCTCGTACGACTCCATTCCGAATGTCTCACCGGTGAAGCGCTCGGTTCCCTGCGCTGCGATTGCGGCGAGCAGCTCGAGGCCGGGCTCGAGCAGATCGGGCGCGCGGAGCGCGGCGTGCTCCTGTACCTGCGTCACGAGGGTCGCGGCATCGGCCTCTTCGACAAGATCCGCGCGTACGCGCTGCAGGACGGCGGGCTCGACACGGTCGACGCGAACGTCGCCCTCGGGCTGCCCATCGACAGCCGCGACTACACGGCCGCGGCGGCGGCCCTGCGCAGGCTCGGCGTGCGACGCGTACGCGTGATGACGAACAATCCCGCGAAGCTCCAGGCCCTGGCCGAACACGGCCTCGACGTCATCGAACGCGTCGCGATCGAAGCGCGCGCGAATCCGATCAACGTCACGTACCTGCGCACGAAGGCGACGCGAATGGGCCACCTGCTCGACGGCGTGCCCCTTGCCGCGGCGGTACCCAGCGGCAACGGTCATCACGCTCGCCCCGCCGTCACCGTGCACTACGCGCAGACCATCGATGGCCGCATCGCGGCGCGCACAGGCGATGCGCACTGGGTGAGCGGCGAATCGTCACTGCAGCTCGCGCACGAGCTCCGCGCCGCGCACGACGCCGTCATGGTCGGGATCGGAACGGTGCTCGCCGACGATCCGCAGCTCACCGTCCGGCTCGTCGACGGCCGCTCACCGATCCGCGTCATCGTGGACAGCACGCTGCGCATCCCGCTCGCCGCGAAGGTGCTCGGCGACCGCGCGACGCGGACGATCGTCGCGACGACGCCAGCCGCGTCCGAAGAGCGCGCACGAGCCGTGCGCGCGGCTGGCGGTGAGATCATGCGCGCGCATGCGGAGGAGAACGGCGACGTCGCGCTCACGGACCTGCTGCGCCGGCTGCGCGGCATCGGCATCGGATCACTGCTCATCGAGGGAGGCCGCGGGATCATCACCTCCGCGCTGCGCGAGCGCGTCGTGGACCGGCTGACGGTGTGCATCGCGCCAAAGGTCATCGGCGAGGGTGTGGCGGCGGTCGGTGACCTCAACATCGACTACCTGCGTCAGGCGCTCACCTTCGCACGCACGCGCTTCGTGACCTGCGGCGAGGACCTCATCTTCTATGGAGAGCCGCAGTGGGAGGCCGCGCGCCAGAGCGCGTGATCGCCGCGAGCGTCTGGTTCCCGCAGGCACGTGCGGTCGAGCTGCGGAACGAGACCGTCGGCGCGCCGGGCGCCGGCGAGATCCGTGTTCGCGCGCTCGCCTCCGGGCTCTCGCATGGCACGGAGATGCTGGTCTTCCGGGGCGAGGTACCGCCCCATCTCGCGCTCGATCTACCGACGCTCGCCGGCAGCTACGGCTTTCCCATCAAGTTCGGTTACGCCAGCGTCGGACAGGTCGTCGCCGTCGGCGCGGGTGTCAAGGCCCTCGCACCCGGCGACCGTGTCTTCGTACATCACCCGCACCAGGACGAGTACGTCGTCAACGCCGCCTCGGCCGTGCCGTTGCCCGAGCGCATGCCGGCGGAGATCGGCGTCTTCCTGGCGAACTGCGAGACCGCGCTCAACGTGGTGCTCGACGCCCACCCGCGACTCGGCGAGGAGGTCGCCGTCTTCGGCCAGGGCGTCGTCGGCCTTCTCGTGACGCAGCTCCTCCAGCAGGCCGGCGCGTCGGTGACGGCCGTCGAGCCGATCGCGCTCCGTCGCGAGCTCGCGCTCCGCTGTGGCGCCGACCAGGCCGTGGCGCCAGAGGACGCCCTCGCCCGGATCGCGGAGCGCACCGGCGGCCGCGGCGCCGACGTGGTCATCGAAGCGAGCGGAAATGCTGGCGCGCTGCAGCTCGCGATCGACGCCGCGGCGTCCGGCTCATCGGTGATCGTGTGTTCGTGGTACGGCACCAGACCGGTGAGCCTCGATCTTGGGACGCGTTTTCATCGCGAGCGACTGCGCCTGGTGAGCTCGCAGGTCTCGCAGGTGGACCCCGCGCTCGCGCCGCGCTGGGACCGAGCGCGCCGTCTCGCGACCGCCACAACGCTGCTCGGCGAGCTCCTCCTGGGCCCGCTCATCACGCACCGCATACCCTTCGCACACGCCGCCGACGCCTATGAGCTCGTGGACCGGCGCCCGGAGGAGACCGTCCAGGTGATCCTCACCTACGACTGAAAACGCGGTGCTGCTCGTCAGCGGCGATATCGAACGCCGCACGGGCGGCAATCTCTACGACCTTCGGATGGTCCGCGCATGCCGGCGCGCGGGAGTGCCGCTTCGGATGTTGACCGTGCGATCGAGCCCGCAGGCCCGCGCGGTCCTGAAGCGAGATCGACCCCGCGTCGTCATCGTCGACAGCATCGCGATCCCCATCGCCGCGCCGCTCGTGCGCTGGATGCGCAGCGAGCTGCGCGCGCGGGTCGTCGTGCTCATGCACATGGGAACGGCCGGGCGCGGGACCCGCACGCTCCTCCGGTCGGCGGATCGCGTCATCGCGGCCAGCGTCAGTCTCGAGCGGATGCTCGTGTCCGGGGGAGTGCCGCGGCAGCGGATCACCGTCATCCCGCCGGGCCGCGACCGCGTGCCGCGTGTCGCGAAGCGCAAGCGGCGTGGGGAGCGCGTGCGCGTGCTGACCGTGGCGAATTGGTCGCCCTCAAAGGGGATCGCGACCCTCGTCGCCGCGGCCGCCCACGTGTCTGAGTTGCGCCTCGATCTGGTGGGCGACACCGGCGCCCCCGC
>DATEDV010000045.1:0-2989 GCA_035281485.1 Candidatus Limnocylindria bacterium
TGGATTCCCTATCGCGCTTCGCGCAGGCCGCCCGCGAGATCGGTCTCGCCGTGGGCGAGCCGCCGACGACGCGCGGCTATCCGCCGTCGGTGTTCGCGAAGCTGCCGGCGCTGGTCGAGCGCGCGGGCAACGGCGTGGTCGGCGGCGGCTCGATCACCGCGTTCTACACCGTGCTCACCGAGGGCGACGATCCGAACGACCCGATCGCCGACACCGCGCGCGGCATCCTCGACGGCCACATCGTGCTCTCGCGCGCGGTGGCGGACGCGGGCCTGTATCCCGCGATCGACATCGAGGCCTCGATCTCGCGGGTCGCGCACGAGGTGGCGTCCGACGAGCAGATGAAGGGCGCAAGACGCTTTCGCCAGCTGTACTCGGCCTACCGGCAGAACCGCGACCTCATCGCGATCGGCGCCTACCAGAAGGGCTCCGATCCGCGCGTCGACGCGGCGCTGGCGGCGTGGCCGTCGATGGAAGCCTTCCTCCAGCAGTCGGCGGATCGCGGCGCGTCGTTCGACGACAGCCGCAACCAGCTGTCGAAGCTGCTGGTCCCCTAGAACAACCACTAAGAGAGGCCCATGTCACTCGATTCCGAACGACTCGACCTGCTGGTCCGCGTCGCCGACTCGAAGACCGAGAACGCCGCGAAGGACCTCCTCCGCCAGCGTGCCCACCTGCGCGACCAGGTCGCGCGCCTCGACGAGCTGTGCGGCTATCTCAGCGAGTACCGCTCGCGCCCGATCCCCGCGTCGCCGCAGATGATCGCCAACCGCGAGCGCTTCCTCGCGCGCCTGGCGGAAGCCGAGACCCAGCAGCGCAAGATCGTGGCGCAGGCCGAGGCGGCCGTGGAAGGCGCGACCCGCTCGTGGGGCGACCGCCGCCGCGACGGCGAGAAGTTCGAGACGCTGCAGCAGGGAGCGCAGGCGCGCGAAGCGAAGGTCGAGGAGCGCCGCGCACAGGGTGGTCTCGACGAGTTCGCCGTCCGCGGCTTCGTCAAGCAGCGCGCCGCCCTGCACGAATGAGCACCATGCCCGCGCTCCCGACGTCGCTCCTGCCGACGTCCGCCTCCGCATCGCCGAGTGCCTCCGCGAACGCGCCGGGTTCCGCCGCCTCGCCCGACGATTCCGCGATGGGCGCATTCGCGCACCTGATCGCGTTGCTCAAGGACGGCGGCGGCGCGTCTTCCACCGAGGAACTGCCGCCGCTCGCCGACGGCGCGAAGAAGTGGATCGAGACCGACAGCGGGCCCGACGCGCTGTGGGCCTCGGTGTGGTTCCCGACGGCGAGCCCGCCGCCGACGCCGCTACCGCTGCCGCACGATCCGGCGCTCGCGAGCGGGTCCGTCGCCGCGCTGCACGCGAATGTCGGTGAGACGCCTGCTGCGACGCACGGTGCCGCGCTGCTCACGCCGGCCCTGTTCGCCGACGGCCAGGCACCCGCGAACCCCTTGTCGCCGGACGGCACGACGCCGACGCCGGTGTTCGACGTCAACGGCCCGAGGCCCGACGCCCTGCCGCCGACGGCCTCCGACGTCGCCGTTGCCATCGTCGCGACCGCGCCCGGCTCGCAGGCCGCGCCGCGCGCGGAAGTCGTCGTCCCGACGACGCCCTCGCCGGTCGACATCACGCGTCCCGACGCGCCGGTGCGCCTCGCGGAGCAGGTGGTGTGGGCGATCGGCGAGAAGATCTCCGAGGTGCAGCTCGAGCTGCATCCGCAGGAGCTCGGCGCGATCGACGTGCGCCTGCGCCTCGAGGGCGACAAGGTGCGCGTCGAGTTCGCCTCCGGCGACGCCGCGGTGCGCGACGTCGTGCAGACCTCGCTGCCGAGCCTGTCGTCGCTGCTGTCCGCGCGCGGGCTGCAGCTCGACCACGCGCAGGTGTTCGCGCCGAAGTCGCCGGCGGCAACGGTGTTCGCGTCGCAGACGGCGCAGGGGTCGTCGGCTTCGACGATCGTGAATGCCGGCCCGGCGCCGCTGATCCGAAGGATGCGAAGGGCGGGGTTGCTGGACGATTACGTCTAAGCGTTCCCTCTCCCGAGTGCGGGAGAGGGACAGCCGCGCAGCGGCAGGGTGAGGGCCGGTGCCGAAGCCGCGCGTCGTTTGGCTTCGGCACGAGCCCTCACCCTCGCTCGCTGCGCTCGCATTTCCCTCCCCCGCACGCGGGGGAGGGGATCAGACCGCCGCGTCGCCCACGAACGGGTTGTACCGCCGCTCGTTCCCGAACGTCGACATCGGCCCATGCCCCGGTACGAACTGCACGTCGTCCCCGAGCGGGAACAGCCGCGTGCGGATCGCGTCGATGAGCTGCGCATGGTTGCCGCGCGGAAAATCCGTCCGCCCGATCGAGCCCTGGAACAGCACGTCGCCGACGAAGGCGAGCTTCGCGGTCGGCTGGTGGAACACCACGTGCCCGGGCGTGTGCCCGGGGCAGTGCAGCACGTCGAACATCACCGTGCCGACCGTCACCGTGTCGCCGTGCGACAACCAGCGCGTCGGCGTGAACGCCCGCGCCGCGGGAAAGCCGTACTTCGCCGCGGCGTCGGGCAGCCCGTCGATCCAGAAGCGGTCGTCCTCGTGCGGGCCTTCGATCGGGAGCTTCAGGTCCTCCGCGAGGGTCGCGATGCCGCTGGCGTGGTCGAGGTGGCCGTGCGTGCACAGCAGCTTCTCCAGCGTCACGCCGTGGTGCGCGACGCGGCCGAGCAGCAGATCGAGATCGCCGCCGGCGTCGACCAGCGCGGCCTTGCCGGTCGAGGGGTCCCACACCAGCGAGCAGTTCTGCTGGAACGGCGTGACCGGGATGATCTCGACGCGCAGCGTGGGTGCGGGCGCGTTCATCGGGCGCGGGCCCCGAGCGCGGCGAGCGCGTCGCCGGTCAAACGGTGCACGGTCCAGTCGGCCATCGGCTGCGCGCCGAGCTTTCGGTAGAAGCCGAGCGCGGGCTCGTTCCAGTCGAGCACGGACCACTCGAGCCGCCCGCAGCCGCGGTCGACC
>DATEDV010000046.1:0-4830 GCA_035281485.1 Candidatus Limnocylindria bacterium
CCGCCCTCTACGGCCTGTACCACGTTGGCTACGGAATGGGCCTCGAAGAGGTGGGATTCCTGGCCGGACTGGGCATCACGTACGCGCTGGCGTTCCGCACCGCCGGCAGCATCCTGGTCCTCTGGCCGCTGCTCACACCTCTCGGCTCACTCTTCACTCAGCTGCGCGCCGCGGATCTCGTCCTGCCGATGGAGGCCATCCTCGGCTTCGCCGACGTGTTCGCATTGATGGTGGGCGCGATCTGGCTTGCCGCACGTAGTGAGCTTCGACGGCGGCGGAACGCCGCGCGCGCAGATCTCGGGCGATCCAGCTTGGTGAGCGCGTAGCTGTCACATGTGGCAGATCTTCGTCCCGGTAGTCCTGCTCTCGACCCTGGTGATCGGTGTGGTGATCGCCGCGCCGTCCGTGACGTGACGGCCACGCGTAAATGGGTGACGACGGCCGTCGTCGGCATCGCCGCCTTTCCCGCCGCGATCGTCGTGCACAACGTGCTCAGCGCGATCGTCGGCGGCGAGGAGGTGGTCAGCTTCGTGATCGCACTTCTGGTGGCGCCCGGCGTCATGGCCGTCGGCACGCTCGGCGCGGCGCGCGCGCTCACGCGCCATGCACGCTTTGCGCCGGTGGGTCGATCGCTCGTCGTGGCCGGCTCGGGTCTCGCTGTCTTTGCGCTGTACGCGCTGCTCGTGCCCGTCATCAGGCTTGGTGCTGACTCAGATATCCCGGCCGCGCTCGA
This sequence comes from Candidatus Limnocylindria bacterium, assembly GCA_035281485.1. Taxonomy (GTDB): domain Bacteria; phylum Chloroflexota; class Limnocylindria; order P2-11E; family P2-11E; genus CF-39. The sequence goes on from DATEDV010000046.1 coordinate 734, forward strand.
CGCGATCGTGCTCCCGCTGAGCGGCGCCGCGTTGGCGATAGGAGCCGCGCTCGCCGCACTGGCCCGGCTTCGGCTCCGGGCCACGATTTCCAGCTCGGGTTAGGTCGCTACGCGACGCCAGCTCGCGGTCCGCGCCGTCGCGTCTGCGTGTCTTTCACGATCGCCAGGAACGTGGCCCCCAGACCCGCGCAGGCGATGAGGAATAGTGCGCCGTCGCTCGTCAGAGGGGCGAAGATCTCCATGGAGAGGAAGCTACCCGCGCCACTGCCCCTGCACGACCGTCCTGCTGCCCTTCTATAGGGTTCGAACGTCCCCCGTGGTGTAGGGTGCCGCGCGCGGGTCGAGCCAGGTCACGGTGACGTCCGGTCCCCGGCGCGGTGCCGAATGGCCCACGCTCGCGTGGGAAGCGATCCCGACAATCGAACGCGCATGTTCGACGAGGGCACCGTCGTCCTCAAGGACGGTTCGATGGCGCAGGTGCGGCCGGTGACGTCCGCCGACCGTGCCGCTCTCGAGTCCTTCCTCCGATCGCTATCCAAGGACGCCGTCCTCTCGCGTTTCAACTCCCTCGCGATCAGTCTGGGGAGCGAGGCCGAGCGATGGGCGGATGTGGGAACACACGCGTACGGGCTCGTCGCGCTGGGCGGCACGGAGCGTGGCATCGTCGCGCACGCCGAGTACATACGCACCGATCCGAAACGAGCGGAGGTGGCCTTCGCGACGGCCGACCTCCACCGCGGTCTCGGGCTGGCGACACTGCTCCTTGCCGAGCTCGCCAGGCACGCCAGAGCCAACGGGATCCAGACGTTCGAGGCGTTCGTTCTTCCCGAGAACCGCCAGATGGCCAACGTCCTCCGCGAAAGCGGATTCAGCGCGAAGTCGGCACGCGGTGACGAGTACGAGCGGTGGGAGCTGGCGACGGATCTGACGAGCGCGACCCAAGACCGCTACGACCGGCGCGAGGCCGTCGCGCTGCGAACGTCGCTCCAACGACTGCTATCGCCGCGCGGCGTCGCTGTGATCGGCGCGTCTCGGACGCGTGGCACGATCGGCGCGGAGATCTTCCACAACCTCATTACGACGACGTTCAACGGTGCGGTGTACCCGGTGAACCGCACGGCCGACGTCGTCCAGTCGGTGCGCGCGTATCCCAGCGTCGCCGACGTCCCCGGGCCCGTCGACGTCGCGGTGATCGTCGTGCCTGCCGCGCACGTCATTGGGGTGGCTCGCGAATGCGCGGGAATCGGGGTCGCGGCGCTGATCGTGATCTCTGCCGGTTTCGCCGAGGCAGGACCGGTCGGCATCCTGCGCCAGCGCGAGCTCCTGGCGATCTGCCGCGAATCGGGGATGCGTCTGGTGGGCCCCAACTGCATGGGTGTGCTGAACACCGATCCGACGGTGCGCCTCAACGCGACGTTCGCTCCGCTCTATCCCCCAGTGGGACGGGTCGGCTTCCTCTCCCAGAGCGGCGCCCTTGGCCTCTCCGTGATCGAGCATGCCGTGAAACGAGGGATCGGGCTCTCCACCTTCGTGTCCGTTGGCAACAAGGCCGACGTATCGGGCAACGATCTCCTGGCGTTCTGGGAGGGCGATCCGCGGACCGACGTCCTCCTTCTCTACCTCGAGTCGTTCGGCAACCCGCGGAAGTTCGCGCGCATCGCGCGGCGGATCGGGCGCATCAAGCCGATCGTCGCGGTCAAGAGCGGGCGCTCGGTCGCGGGTGCTCGCGCGACGTCGTCGCACACGGGCGCGCTCGTGGCGTCATCCGATGTGACGACGGACGCGCTCTTCCGGCAGACCGGCGTCATCCGCACCGGCACCCTGGCCGAGCTCTTCGACGTCGCGGCACTGCTCGCCAACCAACCTCTGCCGTCGGGCAGCCGCGTGGGCATCCTCACGAACGCGGGCGGTCCGGCCATCCTTGCCGCCGATGCGTGCGAGGCCGCCGGCCTCGAGGTGCCGCCGCTCGCCGATGAGATGCGCGCGAAGCTCCGTGCCATCCTCGCCGCGGAGTCAGCCACCGGTAACCCGGTCGACATGATCGCGTCGGCGGGAGCCGACGAGTACGCGAAATGCATCGCGGTCCTCGCCGCCGACCCGGGTTTGGACGCGATCGTCGTGATGTTCACGCCCCCTCTTGTGACCAAGGCGACTGACGTTGCGCGCGCGATCCGTTCGGCCGTGGATGCGCTTCCACGTGCCGTGCCCGTCCTGGCGGTCTTCCTGTCGCTCGAGGGTGTCCCGCCAGAGCTGTCGGACGAGCGCGTGCGCATTCCTTCGTTCGCCTATCCGGAGGATGCCGCGCGTGCGCTCGCACATGTCGTTCGCTACGCGCGGTGGCGCGCGCGGCCGGCTGGGACGATCCCACGGTTCGACGCACGTGAAGAGGATGCGGATGCGCTGTTGGATCGCTGCGCCGCCACCGGGGGTGGCTGGCTGGCGCCGTCGGATGTGGCCACGCTCCTCGAGTGCTATGGCCTGCCTCTCATCAGCTCTCGCAGCGTCGGCACGCCCGAAGAAGCCGCGGCGGCCGCGCGCGATCTTGCCGGACCGGTGGCATTGAAGGTGATCGCCCCGTCGATGGTGCACAAGACGGAGGTCGGTGCGGTCCGTCTCGGGCTGCACGAGTCCGAGGTCGCGGCGGAGGCACGCCGGCTCGCCGAGGCCGTCCGAGCGAAGGGTCATGTACCCGTGGGCTTCCTCGTGCAGCCGATGGCGCCAAATGGCGTCGAGCTGCTGCTGGGTGTCGTGCAGGATCCGACCTTCGGACCTGTCGTCGCCTGCGGCGCGGGCGGCGTGACCGCCGAGGTGCTCAAGGATGTGGCCGTTGGAGTCGCGCCACTCACCGATATCGACGCGCGGGACATGGTGCGGTCGCTGCGCACGTTCGCGCTGCTCGACGGCTTCCGCGGCGCCCCCAAGTGCGACATCCCTGCGGTCGAAGACGCGCTGTTGCGGCTCGCGGCCATGGTGGAACGCCATCCTCAGATCGCCGAGCTCGACGCCAATCCTCTCATCGCGCACGCCCGCGGCGCCGTCATCGTGGACGCGCGCGTGCGGGTCGATGCCCTACATGGCGATCGACCGCTGCAGGACACGAAGATCATCGATCGCCGAGCAGCCACGGCGGACACTTACGTCGATGCTGGAGGTCGGAGCGCGCCCGCGACCTGAGATCTGCGCGCGCCGGAGGTGGCAGGTATGCGTGCCTGGACGCGATGGCAGGACTGCGGAACGGTGCTGCTCGGTGTGATCCTCGCCGCGACGCCACTGGTCCTCGAGACGACGTCGGACGTCGCGTCGACGTGGACCGCTCTCGTGTTCGGCGGGCTGATGGTCCTCATCGGCTTCTACGCCGCCTCGATGCCCGAGCCAACGGCCGGCGTCGAGGGCATCCCACTCATCATCGGGCTCGCGCTCTTCGTCGCGCCTTGGATCCTCAGCTTCACGCGCGTTCCCGAGATGGCGTGGACGACCTGGATCATCGCGGGCCTGCTGGCCCTGAACGCGGCAGCCGAGCTGCTCGCCCTCCCGCAGCAGTCGGCTGCCGCATGATGCCCGCGGGCGGGGCGATCGACCTGATTCCTCCCGTCCCCGCGCCTCCCGGATCGTGGGAGTTGGTCCGAACGACGCCTGATGCGCGCCATTCGACCCTAGTTGCGATCACGGCGCGACCGCGACACTCGCGATGACGCTGTCGGAGGTGTGATCGTGAGTGAGCTCGAAGGAAAGGTCGCCATCGTCACCGGTGGCGCTCGCGGCATCGGTGGAGCGACCGTGGAGGCGCTGTGCGCGGAGGGTGCCTATGTGTTCGTCGCGGACGTGCTCGATGAGGGCGAGGCATTCGCAAAGCGGCTCGCATCCGAGGGCAAGTGCGCCCGGTTCGTGAAGCTCGACGTGACCGACGAGTCACAGTGGAAAGAGGTCGTCGAGGACATCGTGCGTGAATTCGGTCACCTGGACATCCTCGTGAACAACGCCGGGATCGGCACGTTCGAGGACGTCGAGCAGGAGACACGTGCCGGCTGGGACAAGGTGATCGCCGTGAATCAGATGGGCGTCTGGCTCGGCATGAAGTACGCCATCCCGGCGATGAA
>DATEDV010000047.1:0-3443 GCA_035281485.1 Candidatus Limnocylindria bacterium
GCGACGCGCTGATCCGCGTCGAACAGCGTCTTCTTCGAAAGGTTCCTGCCGACGCCGACGACGACCCGGTCGAACAGACGTGCCGACCGCGCGACGATGTCAAGGTGACCGTTGGTCGGCGGGTCGAACGAGCCCGGATAGATGGCCACCCGATCGCTCACGTCGGTCGCGCCTCCTGTGTGCGGTAGTGCACGCCTGAGCAAATCGTAGCCGTGGCTCGTTCACTTGACGAGCGTTCGTGCCATCGCTTTTCCGTGGACAGCCGGCGCCCTGCTGTGTCATGGTCGTCGGGCGCCACACGCGGCGCATGTGGGAGGGGAACGTCGTGCCATCGTTCGTGCGCGGTCTCGTGCTGTCCGCATGTCTGTTCAGCCTGCTCGCGCAGTCGACACCCGCGGCGGGGAGCGCCGTACAGGACGCGTTGTTCACCGCCGTCGGGTCGTACCGCACGACGCGCGGTCTGCCCGCGGTCGCGGTGAGCCCAACGCTTCAGGCCGCCGCGCAGTTCATGGCCGACGACGTCGCTTCGCACGGCGTGCCCGCCATCCCGCACGTCTCGAGCGACGGACGCAGCGCACGCCAGCGCATGGCGGACGCCGGGTATCCGGTGGACGCGGCGTTCACGAGCGAGATCATCGCGTGGGGCGCGACCACGGTCGCGGGAGCGATGGACCTCTGGCGGAGATCGGCACCACACGCCGCGGTGTTGAATGACGGACGCTACGTCGCGGCCGGCTTCGGCGTCGCGTGTTACGGCGCGTACCCGTGCGTGTGGGTCGTCACGTTCGGCACCGTCGTCGATGCGGCCTTCTCTGCGCCGGCGGTGTTCGCGAGCCATCACGCGGCGTTCTCGGCGCAGTCGGCTTTCCCGGTCGCGACACCGGGACAGACGGTGCAGTGGATCTTCGCGATCACCAACACGGGCGCGACCGGCTGGTCCGCGGACAACGCGACCGCGGCGCGCCTCGGCACGAACAATCCGACAGACGCGATGAGCCCCCTTGCGTCGACGAGGTGGGTCCAGCCGAACCGACCGGCCCAGCAGACGACGCAGTACGTCGGGCCCGGCCAGCAGGCGTGGTTCATCGTCGAGCTCGTGGCGCCGCCGTCGCCCGGCACGTACCGGCTGTATGTGCGGCCGGTCATCGACGGCGTGCAGTGGCTCGAGGACATCGGCGCATACGTGGACCTCGTCGTGCGCTGACGCGAGCGGCCGGCGGCCGCACGTGGACCGCGAGCACAATGCGAGCGTGGAGCTGCGCATCCGACCCGATCGGTCGATCTACCGGATCGACGGCGGATGGTTCAAAGCACGCTGGCACTTCTCGTTCGACCGCTACAACGACCCGACCAACATGGGCATCGGCGCGCTGCGCGTCTTCAACCACGACACCCTCGTACCCGGGGCGGTCTGGCCGATGCATCCGCATCGCGACATCGAGGGCATCACCTTCGTCGTGTCAGGGCACTTCGAGCACGCCGACAGCCTCGGCAACGGCGGCGTCCTCGAGCCGGGTGGCGTGCAGCGGATGCGGCTCGGCTCGGGCGCGGAGCATTCCGAGCGCAATCACTCGAAGACCGAGCCGATGGAGTTCATCCAGATGTGGATCATCCCCGAGCGGCGCGGCCTGGCCCCGTCCATCGCGCAGCACCAGTACACGGTCGCCGATCGCACCGATCGTCTCCTCCGCTTCCTCAAGCCGGAGGGCGTCGCGGGCGACGGCCTCACGGTCGCGCAGGACGTGTCGATGTTCGCGTCGCGCCTGTCGACCGGCCGCGAAGTGAGACATGAAGTGGCCGATGGCCGCGGGGGCTACCTGTATGTGTTCGATGGCTCGCTCACCGCCAACGCGAACACGATGACGCGCGGGGACGCCGCCTACGTGCTCGGAGGCGGCACGCTCACGCTGCGCGCCCAGCAGGACGCCGACCTCATCCTCGTGGACACGCCGCTCTGATCAGGCGGCGCGTCGTCCCGCCGCATATACGTCGCGCACGATCGGCGAGCCCAACCGATACGCGAGCTCGCGCTCGTCGTCCGTCTCGAGCACGACGACGTCGGCGCGGCGTCCCTTCACCAGCGCGCCCGTGCGGCCCCCGCGGCCGAGCGCGTGCGCGGCGTTGATCGTCGCGGCGACGATGGCCTCGTGCGGCGTGAGACCGCAGAGCACCACACCCAGCGCGATCGCGCTGGCCATTCCTTCGAGCGGCGAGGTGCCGGGGTTGTGGTCGGTGGCGACGGCGATCGGGACCTCCGCCGCCAGGAACCGGCGCGCGTCCGGCGGCGGGTAGCCTACGAAGAACGCGCTCCCCGGGAGCAGCACCGCGGGGATCGCCGCGCGCGCGAGCGCGCGGAGGCCCTCGGCCGACGCGTTCGCGACGTGGTCCGCGGAGCGCGCGCTCATACGGGCGGCGAACGCGGTCGCGCCGACGTCGTTCAGCTGGTCGGCGTGCAGCGTGAGCGCGAGGCCGGCATCCCGCGCGGCCTTCGCGAGAGGCCGCACCTCGTCGACGTCGAAGACGCCGTTCTCGACGAACGCGTCGACGGCCTCGGCGAGCGCCTCATCGGCGACCGCCCGAACGGTCTCGGCGGCATCGCGCACGAAGCCGCGGCGGTCCTCGACGCGCGCCGCAGGAAGGGCGTGCAGGGCGAGGTACGTGACCGCCACGTCGATCCGCGACGACTGCGCCGCCGCGGCGATGACGCGGAGCTGGCGCAGCTCCTCCTCGGGCTCGAGCCCGTACCCGCTCTTGATCTCGATCGTCGTGCTGCCGAGCGCGACGGCGCGGTCGATGCGACGGCGCACGAGCTCCTGGAGGTCGGCGTCGCTCGTGTCGCGCGTCGCGCGCACGGTCGCGTGGATCCCACCGCCCCGTTCGAGGACCGCGAGGTAGTCGGCGCCGCTCTTGCGCGTGACGAACTCGTCCCACCGCTGACCCGCGTAGCAGAGGTGGGTGTGCGCATCGACGAACCCGGGCATCACGACGCGGCCTTCGGCGTCGATCTCGACCGCGTCCGCCGTGCGCTCGAGGTCGTGCCACGAGTCTCCGCGACCTGTCGCGACGATGACCCCGTCGCGTGACGCGAGCCAGCCGCCTTCGATCGCACCCACATCGCCTGCCGCCGCTCCGACGCGCGGCTTCTCTTCACGCAGCGGCGCAAGCGTGAGAAGTCGAGCGCGCCTGATGACGAGATCAGCTTCCACGAGTTAGAGGAAGGCGGCATGGGACGCGGCGCGTGTCGCGAACGAGCACCGAGACCGCGGTAAGGCGGAGTTCGTCCAGATGCGGACGGAGCGGGCCCGACTTGCGAGAGAGCGACACGCGCCGCGGCCCAGGTGGGCGACTCATTCGAGGAAGTGGCTCTCGATCACACGAGTGCGCTCGAACTTCTCAAGCTTGAGTGCCGAAGCGGTCACTTGGAGCGCCGCGTCGAGCGGCAG
>DATEDV010000048.1:0-5517 GCA_035281485.1 Candidatus Limnocylindria bacterium
CCGGCCTGAAGAAGATCGAAATGAGCTTCATCGGCGGCTGACCGCGCGGATCAGCTCGCCGTCGGTACCCGCAGCGCGTCCTCGAGCTCGTCGGCCAGGCGCTCGGCGGCCGCGGTATTGATGCGCAGCCGCTCCAGGCTCTGCACGACGGTCTCCTGGATGTCGGGCGTGCGCTTCGCCTCGAGGAACCTGGCCGCCTCGTCCACCAGATCACGCTGCGCCAGCTGGCTGACCGCCGTCACGTAGCCCTGCTTCAACAGCGGTGCCAGGTCGGTCCCGGCGATGTCCGCCTCCCAGTGCGCCTTGACCGCGGTCCACGCCGCGCGGCGCGTGCGCCGCGACGCCATCATCGGGCCGAGCATCAGGCCGCGGTCCTGGACGCGGATGATCGGCGAGAAGATGGCCTCGGCCGTGCGGTGCGCGAGCTCGGGATCCTCGAAGTACACGAGCGCCTGTCGGAAGCGGGCCTCCTCCTGCGCGTCGGTGGCCTGGGCCTGCTGCATCCGCGCTACGTAGCGATCCCAGAGGGTGTTGTCGCCGATCGTCGCGGCCACGGCGATCACGGTTCCCGCGACGTCGGGGTGCAGCCGCTCGCGGCCGCCGAGGTGGTCCTGCACGCGACGGCGGGCCTCGTCGCGGACATCCTTCGCGCGCGCGTGGAATCCGAGCATGCCGATGGCGCGCGTGCGCTTCTCGCGAGTGTCGGTGTCGTCGCCCTCGCGTGGCGTCCAGCCGCAGGTCTCGAGGATGGGACGGTACAGGTCGTCGACGAGCCGCGCGAATGGACGCTCGGTCGCGTCGCGCACCGCGTAGTTGCCCAGCCACGAAAGCGAGTCACCGATCGCCGCGAGGACCGCGCGGTCCTCCTCCCCGCGGAGCGTCTCGAGACGCGCGAGGAACATCGCGAGCGTCGCCTTGCCGTGTCGCGCGAGTGCCCAGAGGTCGTCGATGAGCGCGAGCCGCTCCTCCGCGGCGAGGTGCGCGATGCCGGCGTCGAGGCGGTCGCCCTCGAACGCGCTCGCGAAGCGGAAGCGGTAGAAGCCACGACCGCCGGCGTTCGGGAAGAACCACACCGCGCCCGGCAGCTGCACCGTCGCGCGCTCCGAGTTGAATACGGAGCGATGCTCGCGCACGCCCTGACCGGTGCCGTACTTGATCACCAGCGGCACGGGCCAGACCTGGCCTGTGGCCGGCGCGTCGGTGTCCGAGAAGTACCGGGCCTGCGACAGCTCGAGCTCGAGGCCGCCGTCGGCCTCGCGCGCGCGTATGTCGACGAGCGGATGACCCGATTCGTGGATCCATGCGTTCACGATCTTCGTCACGTCCTGCCCCGACGCCTCGTCGAGCGCTTTCCAGAAATCGTCGGCGGACGCGTTCGCTTCGGCATGGCGCTTGAGGTAGATGCGCACGCCCTCGCGAAATACATCCTCGCCGAGGTAGCCCTCGATCATGCGGAGCACCGCGGCGCCCTTCGTGTAGCTGATCGCGTCGAAGCGCTGCGACGCCTCCTCGGCGCTCTTCGCCTCCACGGAGATCGGATGCGTCGATGCGAGCGCGTCGAGGCTGAACGCGCTCGTGTTCTCGGCGACGAAGTCACGCCAGTAGCGCCACTCCGGGTTGAGGGCGGCGGTGGCCTTCTCGCCGACGAACGACGCGAAGGACTCGTTGAGCCAGAGGTCGGTCCACCAACGCATGGTCACGAGGTCGCCCCACCACATGTGCGTGAGCTCGTGCGCGGCGGTGCTGAAGACGCCCTTCAGGGTCTGGATCGACGCGTTCCGCTCGTCGGCCGCGAGGAGCCTCGTGCGGTACGTGATCGCGCCCGGGTTCTCCATCGCGCCGGCCTCGAAGTCCGGGATGCCGATCGCGTCGACCTTGAAGTAGGGGTAGGGGATCGCGGTGTAGGCCTGCAGCCACTCGACGGAGCGTACGTGCGCATCGCGCGCGTAGATGCCCTGCGCGGCGAGACCGGGCGGGAGGCAGACGCGCACGGGAATGCCGGACGGGGACTTCGCGACGTCGGTGAACTCGTACGGGCCGGCCGTGAACGCGACGAGGTACGTGGAGATCCTCGGCGTCTCGCGGAAGACCGTCCGCGTGCGCCGCTCGTCGAGCTCTTCCTGCGATGAAATGGGCATGTTCGCGATGGCAGCGTTGCCGGCGGGGTGGATGAGCTCGAGTGCGAAAGTCGCCTTGAACTCCGGCTCATCGAAGCAGGGGAACGCCCGGCGCGCATCCGCCGCCTCGAACTGGGTCGCGGCGTACCGCTCCTCGCCGCGCAGCGAACGGTAGAGACCGCGCAGCGACTCGCGGATGCCGCCGGTCCACGAGATCTCGAGCGTGTGTTCACCGGCGGCAAGCTCGTTCGCGAAACGTAGCGTCGCCGTCTGGGCCTCGGTGTCGTAGGCGATGTCCTTCGCCATCTGTCCGTCGAGCGTGGCCTTGCCGATCTCCAGCTCGAGCGAGTGAAGAACGAGCTCCCGCGTCGGCCGCGCCGTGCGCAGCGCGATCCGCTCCCACCCCGTCGAGGTCCAGCGGTCGAACTCGAGCTCGAAGCGCAGCTCGTAGCGGCTCGGCAGTACGTCCTTGGACAGACGGAAATTACGCGCCTCGTCGCTCATCCGGCCTCCCACATCGCAGTGGAAAAGCGTATCTCGTTGCGCGCTGATACGGTTTCTATGCCATGCCGCCGCAGTTCATCTACACGATGTACGGCCTCAAGAAGATCGCTCCCGGTACGCAGCGGGAGATCCTCAAGGGGATCACGCTGGCCTTCTATCCGACGGCCAAGATCGGCGTCCTCGGTCCGAACGGCGCCGGGAAGTCGACGCTCCTTCGCATCATGGCCGGCGTCGACAAGGAGTACGTCGGTGATGCGCGCATCACCGAGGGCTACCGGGCCGGCCTCTTGGCCCAGGAACCCCAGCTCGATCCCAGCAAGGACGTGCGCGGCAACGTCGAGGAGGGGGTCGCCGACCGGCGCGCGGTACTGAAGCGCTACGAGGAGCTCTCCGCGAAGTTCAGCGAGCCGCTCTCGGATGCCGAGATGGACAAGCTGAACGCGGACTTCCAGAAGGCCCAGGACGAGATCGAGGCCAAGGGCCTGTGGGACCTCGACAGCCAGATCGACCACGCCATGGATGCGCTCCGCCTCCCGCCAGGCGAGCAGGACACCAAGACCCTGTCCGGCGGCGAGCGGCGCCGCGTCGCGCTGTGCCGACTCCTCCTCTCGCACCCCGATCTACTCCTGCTCGACGAGCCGACGAACCATCTCGATGCCGAGTCGGTGGCCTGGCTCGAGCGCACGCTGACCAGCTATGACGGCTGTGTCGTGGCGGTGACCCACGACCGTTACTTCCTCGACAACGCGGCGGGTTGGATCCTCGAGCTCGACAAGGGCGCGGGCATCCCGTACGAGGGCAACTACAGCTCGTGGCTCGAACAGAAGCGCAAGCGTCTCGCTGACGAGGAGAAGCAGGAGTCCGCCCGCCAGCGGACCCTCGCGCGTGAGCTCGAATGGGTCCAAGCGTCACCGCGCGCACGTCAGGCCAAGAGCAAGGCGCGCATCGAGTCCTACGAACGGCTGCTCGCGGAGGAGCCCGAGCGGCGCGAGCGCGAGCTCGAGATCAGCATCCCGCCCGGCCCGCGCCTCGGCGATGTCGTCATCAACGCGAGCAAGCTGCGCAAGGGGTACGGCGATCGCCTGCTGTTCGACGATCTCACGTTCGCCCTGCCCCGTGGCGGCATCGTCGGCATCATCGGGCCCAACGGTGCCGGCAAGACCACCCTGTTCCGGCTCATCACCGGCGAGGAGAAGCCCGATGGTGGGACTCTCGTTGTCGGCGAGACGGTGAAGCTTGGCTACGTGTCGCAGTCGCGCGACACCCTCGATCCGAAGAAGAGCGTGTGGGAGGAGATCGCCGAAGGCCAGGAGAATATCCAGATCGGCGCGCGATCCCGCAACGCGCGGTCCTACGTCGCGTCGTTCAACTTCCGCGGCACCGATCAGCAGAAGCGCGTCGGCGACCTGTCAGGTGGCGAGCGCAACCGGGTGCATCTGGCGAAGATGCTGAAATCCGGGGCGAACGTGCTGCTGCTCGACGAGCCGTCGAACGATCTGGACGTCGACACGCTGCGCGCGCTCGAGGACGCGCTCCTCGACTTCGCCGGATGCGTGGTCGTCATCAGCCACGACCGCTGGTTCCTCGACCGCATCGCGACGCACCTCCTGGTATTCGAGGGCGACAGCCGTGTCCGCTGGTTCGAGGGCAACTACCACACGTACGAGGAGTTCATGCGCAAGGAGCACGGCGCCGACTGGCAGCCGCATCGGATCCGCTATCGGCCGCTGACGCGCGCCTGACGGTCCTAGGCTGTCCGCGGCTCCGGCTTGTTCGCGTCGAAACCAAGGTCCGCGATGGCCTGCGTGACGTCCTGCGGCGACGCCTGCTCGACCATGGTCAGCGCGCTGAGCGAAGCGATCGCGATGCTCTCGGCGTCGACCTCGAAGTGACGGCGCAGCGCTTCGCGCGTGTCGCTGCGCCCGAAGCCGTCCGTGCCGAGGGGGACGAACGGCTGTGACAGCCATCGCGAGACCTGGTCGGGCACGGCCTTCATGAAGTCGCTCGCGGCGATGATCGGTGTGGCCCCGCCGAGCACCTGCACCACATATGGCACCCTGGCCGTCTCGGTCGGATGCAGCCGGTTCCACCGTTCGACCTCGAGCGCCTCGTTGCGCAGCATCTGGTAGCTCGTGACGCTGTACACGTCGGCGGAGATGTCGTACTTCTCGAGCAGCAGCTCCTGCGCGCGCAGGACCTGCATCAGGATCGGTCCCGAACCGAGGAGCGTGACGCGCCGCCGTCCCTGCTCGCCCTTCCGGAACAGGTACACGCCGCGCAGGATGCCCTCCTCGACGCCGGCCGGCATCGGGGGCATGGGGTAGTTCTCGTTGTAGAGCGTCAGGTAATAGAAGGTGTCCTCGTTGTCGATGAGCATGCGACGGATGCCGTCGCGCACGATGACCGCGGTCTCGTACGCGAAGGCGGGATCGTACGCGCGGATGTTCGGGACCGCGGTCGCGAGCAGATGGCTGTGGCCGTCCTCGTGCTGCAGTCCCTCGCCGTTGAGCGTGGTGCGTCCCGCGGTCGCGCCGAGCAGGAAGCCGCGGCCGCGTGCGTCGCCGAACGCCCAGATCTGGTCCATGGTCCGCTGGAAGCCGAACATCGAGTAGAAGATGTAGAAGGGCAGCATCGGCTCGGCGTGCGTCGCGTAGCTCGTGCCGGCGGCCGTGAAGCTGGCCATCGAGCCTGCCTCCGTGATGCCTTCCTCGAGCACCTGGCCGTTCGTCGCTTCCCGGTAGGGGAGCAGCGTCTCCGCGTCGACCGGCTCGTACTTCTGCCCGAGCGATGAGTAGATGCCGACCTCTTTGAAGAGCGGGTCCATCCCGAAGGTGCGAGCCTCGTCGGGGATGATCGGCACGACGCGCGCGCCAATCCCCTCGTCGCGCAGCAGATT
>DATEDV010000049.1:0-4493 GCA_035281485.1 Candidatus Limnocylindria bacterium
GTCTCGCGAAGAGCGACAAGGCCGCGCTCGTCGATGAGGGCGAGAGGCTCGTGCGCTTCTATTACCCGGAATCGAAGACACATGGCGTGAAGGCATGAGCAAGCGCGCCGCGCGCGACGCCCCGGTCCTCACGCTGCGCGAGCTCACGCGCGCGACGCTCGCCCGACAGATGCTTCTCGAGCGGACGAAGCTTCCCGTCGTCACGGCGATCGAGCGCCTTGCCGCGCTGCAGGCTCAGTGGGCACCGTCGCCCTACATCGCGCTCTGGTCGCGGATCAAGGACTTCCGGCGCGAGGCGCTCTGGAACGCCATCGAGCAGAAGCACACGGTGATCCGTGCGCGGCTCATGCGCGGCACGCTCCATCTCGTCAGTGCCCGCGACTTCTACGCCTACGCCGTCGCGACGCAGGACCTCCAGCGCGGCGCGTGGAACCGTCTGCAGATCGGACGCGGGATCGATCCAAAGGCCGTCGCGAAGCTCGCGGTCGCGTTCGCACGCGAGCCCCGCGCGAAGGAGGATGTGGTCGCCCACCTGACCGAGCGCCTCGGCGAGTTCGGCGGTCCGTACAAGTGGCTCATCTGGCGGTTCGTGAGCGCACACGCCGACCTGGTCTCCGCGCCGCCGGGTGGCCACTGGGCCTACGGCGGTACCAACGCGCCGTACGTCTCCGCCCGGCACTGGATCGGAGGCGGTGAGCGGCCCGCCGAGAAGGAGGCGATCGCGCTGCTCATCCGGCGGTACCTCGCCGCGTTCGGCCCCGCGTCGCTCGCGGACATCGCGCAGTTCGCGGGCCAGGTCCCGCCGCGCATCCGGCCGGTGCTCGAGCATCTCGCGCCGACGCTCGCGCGCTTCGCCGACGAACACGGCCGAGCCCTCTTCGACATCCCGCGCGCACCGCGCCCGGCTGCGGACACGGAGGCGCCCGTCCGCTTCCTCCCGCGTTATGACGAGCTGCTGATCGGATACGCCCATCGCGACCGCGTCATCGCGGCGGAACACCGACCCGCCGTGTACGCGAAGAACGCTCTCATCGAGGCCGTGTTCCTCGTCGACGGGCGGGCGGCGGGCACGTGGGCGCTCGAACGGACCAAGACCGACGCGGTCGTGAGGCTGCGTCCGTTCGCCTCGCTCGCTCGTTCGGACCGGCTCGCCGCGGCGACCGAGGGCGAGGCGCTCGCGCGTTTCTTGGCGCCCGAGCTGCGAACACACGGCGCGAGGGTCGCGTGACGTCCGTCGTCGCCGAGCATCGCGCGATCCTGCACTGCGATCTCGACGCGTTCTACGCGTCCGTCGAGCAGCGCGACCACCCCGAGTACCGGGGCAAGCCGGTGATCGTCGGCGGAGGCCCGGGAGACCGCGGCGTCGTGGCCGCGGCGTCGTACGAGGCACGGGCGTTCGGCGTCCATTCCGCGATGCCGCTCCAGACCGCCGGCCGGCTCTGTCCGGACGCGATCTTCGTGCCCGGGGATGGCAGACGCTACGAGGACGCTTCCGATGACGTCATGGCGCTCTTCGCGGAGCGCACACCGCTGGTCGAGCCCATCTCGCTGGACGAGGCTTTTCTCGACGTGACCGCGACAGAGCATCTCTTCGGCGGCGCGGAGAACATCGCGCGCGAGCTGAAGCGCGATGTGCGCGGTCAGCTCGGCCTGGTCCTTTCCGTCGGCGTGGCGACGAACAAGCTGTGCGCGAAGATCGGGTCGGACCTGCGCAAGCCCGACGGCCTCGTCATCGTGCCGCCGGGCGAGGAGCAGGCGTTCTTGGCGCCGCTGGAGCTCGGTCGCTTATGGGGGGTCGGCCCGAAGACGCGGCAGCTGCTCGAGAGCTGGGGCCTCCGCACGATCGGCGACCTCGCCGCCCTCGAGCTCAGCGTCCTCGAGACGCGGCTGGGCGAACACGGCCGGCACATCTGGGAGCGTGCCCACGGCATCGACGAGGGCCTCGTGGTCGGCGACGGCAGGACGCCCAAGTCGGTCGGGCACTCGCACACCTTCGGGCGGAACACGCTCGATCCCGCCACGATCGAGTCGATGCTCCTCTCCCTCTCCGAGGGCGTCGGGAGGCGCCTTCGGGCACACGAGCTCCGGGGCCGCACCATCACGATGCAGGTACGGGTCGCGCCGTTCGAGACACGCACGCGCCAGCGCACGCTCTCCGAGCCCACGGACGAGGACCTGAAGATCTACGGCACCGCGCGCCAGCTGTTGCGCGACGTGCTCGCCGAGGACCGCCGTGCGGGCCGGACCAGTCCGGTGCGCCTCGTCGGCGTGTCGGTCTCGGGGATCGAGACCGGCCGACAGATGGGACTGTTCGATCACGTTCGCACGAGCCGGCTCAATGCGGCGCTCGACGCGGTGCGCGAGCGGTTCGGTGACACCGCGCTCGACCGCGCGAGCGCGCGGCTGCGCGAGCGGCGTCGCTTCTCGGATCGCAGGACGAAGAAAACGACATGAGGCGTAACGAGGTACACGGTGCGCGCGTCGTCACGTCGGAGTCCGCACCACTGCGTCGCATCGCGGCGCAAGGTGCAGAAGATTGTCCACCCCGAGCCGCTGCGCCGTTCGCTTCTGTGGACAACCTGTGGGAAACATGGTCACAGAGTGTGGACGAACCTGTGGACAAGAACGTGGACGAAAACCCTTGTTGGCGCGTTAGTGGGTGCGGATGATGCGCCGGTCGCATCGAGGAGGGGACGGGATGGCGGACGAAAAGATCGCGCAGGTGGCGATCGACTTCATCGCGTTCTGCTTCGACCGAAGGGGCACGGGTTGGCCCGACATCTACGACGAAATGTGTCACGTGGCGAGCAAGAAGCTATATCGGGGACTCGGGTACGAGGAGCTGACCGCGGCGGGCATCGACTTCACGCTGGCCGGTCTCGCAAGGACCAGCCGATTGACCAATGAGGTGACCCGGCGCATGCGGCAGGGAGCTCTGGCGGCGTCCTAGCGCACTGAGACAGGCCACACCGGCAGAGGCGGCGAGTGAAAGGAAGCGCACTCGCCGCCTCTTTTTTCGTGTCTGTCAGAATGGTGAGGCGCGAGGGGAGCACAGCGCTCTCGCAGCGCATGGTCCCGTGGTGCAGCGGCCTAGCATACGTCCCTGTCAAGGACGAGATCGCCGGTTCGAATCCGGTCGGGACCGCTGATCGAACGCGTTCGCGCGGATAGTTAGGCCAACTCCTCCTCGCCTTCGAGCTCGCGTATCGAACGCGCGATATTCAGCGCGCTGTCGGTCGCGTCGGTGTGGGACGAAACCACGCGCCCGACGAACATGCCGACGACGTCGGCCATCTCGATGTCATCTGGGGCGTAGGGCGTGCCTGCCCGCGCGAGGATGAGGACCCCAATCGGGCGACGCTCACCCCGCAAAGGCACGACGAGAGCGTGTGTCGTGCCGATCGGCAGCCACGCGGCGGGGGCCGCCTGCGAAACGCGCACCAGGCGCCGTTCGCGCAGCGCGCCCCAGAGGGCCTCGTGATCGTCGGCCCAGAGGGCCGCCGGCGTCGACCCATCGTGCGGATGAGCGGCGTGACGGTGGAGCGCGTCGTCCGCATGGCGGAGCCACACGTGCGCCGCTTCGTGGCCCAGCGCGCGTGCCAGCACCATCGCGATGCCGTGGAGCGCGTCGTCGATGTCATCGGCAAAGAGCGCGTGGCGCGCCAGCTCGTACAGCGCGAGCGCCTGCCGCCGGTCGGCTGTCTCCCGCCGCAGCGTGGCGGCCCGCGCGAGCTCGAGAGACGCGAGCTCCGCGATCGCCACCGCGGTATGCGCATCGACGGCCGCGAACGGCCGGCCGACGCGCAGCGCCACGAGAGCGCCGGCCTGCGCCTCGGCGCCTGCGAGCGGGCTCACGAGCACGGCCGTGGCCATGCGTCCGTCGGCAAGCGGCATGGCGACGCGAAGCTGCGCCGTGGCGCCGGCCCTGACCGCCTCCCCGATCGCGTCGCGGATCGCCGGCTCATCCGCGGGATCCTCGTCGAGGTTGTACGTCGTTCTCGGCTGCGCGTCGTTGACGACGAATGTCAGAGCGTCGTACTGGCCAAGCGTCGCGAGAGCGGTGAGACGAACGTCCCACGCCTCGGCCTCGGTCGCGGCCAGACGAGCCGCGCGCGGGTGTGTACCGAGGAGGCGGCTGATCGGCGGCGTGAGCGACGATTCCTGGCGGACGATGCGGTCTCCGGCGTCGCGGAACGACTTCGTGGCCCTCGGTTCCTTCAGCGCATCTCCTCCGCGACTCGCGTTACGGCCTCACGACGGTGCAGGGGAGATCACAGCATAGGAATTCCAGCGCATGTCCGCGCGATGACCTAACTCGCCGTCGGCGCCGCGGACCGATCGCGGGGCTCATCCACGGGATCCTCGTCGAGGTTGTACGTCGTTCTCGGCTGCGCGTCGTTGACGACGAATGTCAGAGCGTCGTACTGGCCAAGCGTCGCGAGAGCGGTGAGACGAACGTCCCACGCCTCGGCCTCGGTCGCGGCCACACGAGC
>DATEDV010000050.1:0-4233 GCA_035281485.1 Candidatus Limnocylindria bacterium
ACGACATCCGGAACCGCTCCGCTCGAGAGCGCGGTTCCCCCGGGCGTCATCTCGTTCGAGGAGGCACTCGCAGCGGAGAGCGACGAGCTCGTTCCCGCCGACACGACGCCGGACGACATGTGCTTCTGGCTCTACTCCTCCGGCACCACCGGCTTTCCGAAGGGCGCCGTGCACCTGCAGCACGACATGATCTATTCGGCCGAGACGTTCGGCCGCCACGTCCTTGGCTGCACCGAAGAGGATCGCTACTTCACCGTGTCGCCGCTGTTCCATGCCTACGGTCTGGGGAACGGCGTGTTCGTCCCGATGCGCTACGGCGCGTCCGTCGTGTACAAGCCCGAGCGTCCCACGCCGGACCTCGTGTACGGGCTCGTGACCACCGAGCGGCCCACGGTCATGTACACGGCGCCGACCTTCTACGCGGCGCTGCTCGCGTATCCCGAGGAAGGTTTCAGATACGACCTCTCGTCGCTGCGCTTCTGCGTGTCCGCCGGCGAATCGCTCCCCAAGCCGCTCTTCGATGCCTGGAAGAAGCGGTTCGGCATCGAGATCCTCGACGGCATCGGTTCGACGGAGATGCTCCACGTCTTCATCTGCAACCAGCCGGGCAGGGCACGCGGAGGCACCAGCGGGACCGTGGTGCCTGGCTACCGCGCGAAGATCGTCGACGACGACGGACGCGAGCTCGGACCCGGCCAGACCGGGAACCTGCACGTCTCAGGGGACTCGTGCTGCGCGTTCTACTGGAACAAGCACGAGAAATCGAAGGCGACGTTCCGCGGCGAATGGACCGTCACCGGCGACAAATACCACCTCGACGCCGACGGCTACTACACGTACGAGGGCCGCTCCGACGACATGCTCAAGGTCTCCGGGCAATGGGTCTCGCCGGCCGAGGTCGAGGCCGCGCTGATCGAGCATCCGGCGGTGCTGGAGTGCGGCGTCGTCGGCGCGAAGGACAAGGACGAGCTCACCAAGCCGCGGGCGTTCGTGCTGCTGAAGAAGGACCGCGAGCCGAGCGAGGCCCTCGCCGATGAGCTCAAGCAGTTCGTGAAGACCCGCATCGCTCCCTACAAGTACCCGCGCTGGATCGAGTTCGTCGACGAGCTGCCGAAGACCGCGACGGGCAAGATCCAGCGCTTCAAGCTGCGCGAGCGGGACGGCACCTAGGGAGGTCGAGATGGGCGCGCTGCATCCGAAGGTCGCGGCGTGGAAGCGGGAGGCGAGCGAGGATCCCGAGGGCTTCTGGGGACGCGCCGCCGAGGCGCTGCCCTGGTTCCGAAAGTGGGAGCGCGTGCTCGAGTGGGAGCCGCCGACGTTCCGCTGGTACCGCGGCGGCCTGTCGAACCTCGCGTACAACTGCGTCGACCACCATGTGAGGAACGGCGCGGGCGCGCGCACCGCGCTGATCACCGAGAACGAGCGCGGCGAGCGGCGTTCGTTCACGTACGCCGAGCTGCACGACGAGGTGAAGCGCGTCGGTGCGGCGCTGCGCGGTCTCGGCATCAAGAAAGGCGACCGCATCGCGATCTACATGCCGACGTGCGCCGAGGCGATCGTGCTCATGCTCGCCGCGGTCCGCATCGGCGCCGTGATCATCGTCGTGTTCGCGGGCTTCGGCGCGGGCGCGCTCGGCGAGCGCATCCGTCTGGCCGGCGCGCGCGCCGTGTTCGCGACGGATGTCACGTACCGCAAGGGAAAGGATGTCCCGCTGAAGGGGATCGTCGACGATGCCGTCGCCGGCGCTCCGACGGTCGAGCGGGTCGTCGTGCTGCGGCGCGGCTCGGCCGCTCCAGCGATGAAGTCCGGCCGCGACATCACCTGGGACGACTTCCTGCGCGGCGCGGGCGGACAGGACGACTCCCACGTCGAGCTCGAGGCGAACGAGCCCGCGTACATCCTGGCGACGTCGGGGACGACGGCGAAGCCAAAGCTCGCGGTGCATACGCACGGCGGCTATCAGGTGTACGTCCACAGCATGGCGCGCTGGATGTTCGGCCTGCGTCCGACCGACGTGTGGTGGTCGACCTCCGACATCGGCTGGGTCGTGGGGCACTCCTACATCGTGTTCGCGCCGCTCCTCATCGGGTGCACGACGATCGCGTACGAGGGTGCGCTCGATCACCCGGATGCCGAGACCTTCTATCGCATCGTCGAGCGCCACCGCGTCACCGGCGTGTTCACGTCGCCGACCGCCGTGCGTCTGCTCATGCGCTACGGCAGCGCGCCGGCGAAGAAGCACGAGCTCGGCTCGCTCGAGCGCGTGTTCTGCGCGGGCGAGGTGCTCAACGCCCCGGCCTGGGAGTGGTTCCAGAAGGACGCGCTCGGCGACCGCATCCCGGTCGTCGACCACTACTGGCAGACCGAGACCGGCGGCCCGGTCGTCGGCAATCCGTATGGCGTCGCCCTGCTTCCGATCAAGCCCGGCTCCGGCGGCGTGCCGCTCGCGGGCATCGAGGCGGCCGTGGTCGACGCGGAGGGGAAGGAGGTCGCGCCGGGCGAGAAGGGCATCTTCGTGATCAAGCGCCCGTTCCCCGGTCTCACCGCGCGTCTGTGGGCCGAGCCGGAGCGCTACGCGCGCGACTACTGGGAGAAGGTCCCGGGCAAGACGGTGTACTTCACCGGCGACGCCAGCTCGATCGACGCCGACGGCTACGTGTGGTTCTCCGGGCGGGCGGACGAGATCATCAAGATCGCCGACCACCGCATCGGCACGATCGAGGTCGAGACGGCGCTCCTGCGCAACGGGGCCGTCGCCGAGGCCGGCGTCACCGGGCGCCCCGACGAGCTGCGCGGTCAGGTGATCTCGGCGTTCGTGGTCCTGAAGCAGGGCAACACGCCGTCGGACGCGCTGAAGAAGGAGCTGCTCGCGACGGTGCGCTCGGAGCTCGGACCGGTCGCGGTCATCGGCGAGCTCAACTTCGTCGACATGCTGCCGAAGACGCGCAGCGGCAAGATCATGCGCCGCGTGCTGAAGGCCGTGATCCTCGGCAAGGACCCGGGAGACATCTCGACGATCGAGGACGAGGGCTCCGTCGAGGAGGCGCGCGAGGCCTGGGAGCAGATGCGGGCGAGTGTCGCGACGGGGCGCTGAGGCAAAGCCGGCCTGGTCCGCGGTACCCCGCGAGGTACGGGAACGCGCGGAGAAGATCCTCGGGTCCCGCGTCGTGCGCGCCGAACGCATCTACGGCGGATACGCGCCGTCGGCGACGTTCCGCATGACGCTGGCGAACGGGGACCGGGCGTTCTTCAAGGCGAGCTACCCGCTGCCGACAGGCAGCGCCGTCGTCTGGTCGCTGAAGGCGGAGGAGCGCGCGTACCGCGAGCTCCGCGCGCTGATCGAGCCCTGGGCGCCTCGCTTCCTCGGGTCGTTCGAGAAGGACGGCTGGCTGGTGCTGCTGCTCGAGGATCTCGGGCCGCGCAGCGTGCCGCCGTGGACGCCGGCGAAAGCGCGGGTCGCCGCGCGCTCGTACGCCGAATTCCACCGGAGCACGCTCGGGCGGCGCCTGCCCCGCTGGCTGTCGCGCACCCAGCACGGCGAGTTCGGCGGCTACTGGTCGGCGCTCGCCCGTAGCGGCGAGCTGGCCGAGGTCGCCGCGCTCGCGAAGCGGCGCGGCGATGAGGCGGCGGAGTGGATCCACGTCGCGCTACCGGTGTTCCGCGAGCTCGAGCGCGGCCTGGGGCTGGCGCGCCGACCGTTCGCGCTCCTCCATTTCGACACGCGCTCCGACAACATCCGTGTCGCGAGCGGCCGGCTGCGGATCTTCGACTGGCCCTATCCGAGCGTCGGTCCGGCCGAGTTCGACGTCACCGCGTTCGCGCAGAGCGTCCCGGTGGAAGGCGGTCCCGAGCCGGAGCGCGTCCTCGCGTGGTACGAAGAGGTGCTTTCGCTCCGCCCAGCCCTGGTGGATGCGTCCCTCGCCGGTATCGCCGGCTACTTCGCCGATCGCTCCCGGCGTCCGCCACCCGACGGTCTCCCACGTGTACGCCGTTTCCAGCGGCAGCAGCTCGCGTCCTGCCTGGCCTGGGCCGCCCGCCGCTTCTCGCTGCCGGAGCCGCGCTGGCTCGACGCGATGGTCGATTAGTGGCGCGCCGGTGGATACGACTCTAGGTGCCGGAGTGGCCGGACCTCCACGTGCTGCGCGGCCGCCTGTCGGCGGCCTTCGTCGGCAAGCGCGTCACCGCGGTGCGTGTCCACGACCCGCTCGTGCTGCGCGCGACGCGGCCGCTGCC
>DATEDV010000051.1:0-2945 GCA_035281485.1 Candidatus Limnocylindria bacterium
GCCCGACAGGGTTCGGCGTGCTCTACGGGCGCAAGCAGCTCCTCGAAGCGATGCCGCCGTGGCAGGGCGGCGGCGACATGATCCTCTCGGTGACCTTCGAGAAGACGACGTACAACCAGCTGCCGTGGAAGTTCGAGGCCGGAACGTCCTCGTACGTCGACGCGATCGGGCTCGGGGCCGCGGTCGACTACCTCGAGGGAGTCGGGGTCGCGAAGATCCACGAGCACGAGCTCTCGCTCGTCGCGTACCTGCTGCCGCGCCTGAGGGAGATGGGCGGCGTGACGGTCTACGGACCGAAGACGCTCGAGGAGCGGGTGGGCGTGGTCTCGTTCAACATCGAGGGCATCCACCCGCACGACGTCGCGACGATCTTCGATCGCGAGGGCGTCTGCGTCCGCGCCGGCCATCACTGCAACCAGCTGCTGATGACGCGTCTGGGCGTCGCCGCGACCACGCGCGCGTCGTTCTATCTCTACAACACGACGGCGGAGTGCGACGCGCTGCTCGGCGCAATAGACAAGGCCAAGAAAGTGTTCAAGGTATAGACGATGGACGACATGTACCGGGACTACATCCTTGACCACTACAAGAACCCGCGGAACCAGGGCGAGCTGCCGGGCGCGACGAACAGCTACAGCGATTCCAACCCGCTCTGTGGCGACGAGCTGAGCATGGCGCTGCGGATCGACGACGACCGCGTCGCCGACGTTCGTTTCAAGGGAAAGGGCTGCGCGATCTCGCAGGCATCGGCCTCGATCCTCACAGAGGAGATCAAGGGAAAGACGCTCGACGAGATCAAGGCGATCGATCGCGACCATATCCTCGAGAACCTCGGCATCCCGATCAGCCCGGCGCGCATCAAGTGCGCCCTGCTGAGCCTGAAGACGCTGAAGGGCGCCGCGTGGGGCCTGCCGGCCTGGCCCGACGAGGAAGAGAGCAAAGCGCGCGTGGCCGGACAGGGGAGATAGCCATGACAGTTGACGTTCGCAAAGAGCTGCCGGACAACTACAAGTTCGGCTGGGAAGACAAGGACGCGGTCTACCGCAACGAGAAGAAGAAGGGTCTCTCGGAAGAGGTTGTCCGCGAGATCAGCCAGGACTTCAAGCACGAGCCTGAGTGGATGCTCCAGCGGCGCCTGAAGGCGCTCAAGCACTATCGCCAGCGCTCGATGCCGACGTGGGGCGCGGACCTCTCGGGGATCGACTTCGAGGACATCTATTACTACCTGCGCGCATCCGACAAGTCCGCGAAGAGCTGGGAGGACGTGCCGACCTACGTGAAGCGCACGTTCGATCAGCTCGGCATCCCGGAGGCGGAGCAGAAGTACCTCGCGGGTGTGGGAGCTCAGTACGATAGCGAGAGCGTCTACCACAACATCCGCAAGGACCTCGAGGCGCAGGGCGTCATCTTCATGGACACCGACACGGCGCTCCGCGAGCACGAGGACATCGTCAAGCAGTACTTCGGGACGGTGATCCCCGCGAACGACAACAAGCTCGCCGCGCTCAACACCGCCGTGTGGTCGGGCGGATCGTTCGTCTGGGTCCCGCCGGGAGTGAAGGTGAGCATCCCGCTCCAGGCGTACTTCCGCATCAACAGCGAGAACGCCGGGCAGTTCGAGCGCACGCTCATCATCGCGGAGCCCGGCTCGAGCGTGCACTACGTCGAAGGCTGCACCGCGCCGGTGTTCTCGACGAACACGCTGCACAGCGCGGTCGTGGAGATCGTCGTCAAGGAAGGCGCCGACGTTCGGTACACGACGATCCAGAACTGGAGCCACAACGTCTACAACCTGGTCACCAAGCGCGCGGTGGTGCAGCGCGGCGGCCGCATGAGCTGGATCGACGCGAACCTCGGCAGCAAGGTCACGATGAAGTACCCGAGCGTCTACCTCACCGGAGAAGGCGCGCACGGCGAGGTCCTCTCGGTCGCGTTCGCCGCCGACGGGCAGCATCAGGACGCCGGCGCGAAGATGATCCACGCGGCGCCGAACACGACGTCACTGATCACCAGCAAGGGCATCAGCAAGGGCACCGGCAAGCAGAGCTACCGCGGGCTGGTGAAGATCTACGAGGGCTCGCACGGCGCGAAGAGCACGGTCCGCTGCGACGCGCTCATGCTCGACAACACCGCGCAGAGCGCGACCTACCCCTACATGGAGATCGACGAGGAGGACGTGACCATCGGCCACGAGGCCTCCGTGTCGAAGGTCGGCGAGGAACAGCTCTTCTATCTCATGAGCCGTGGGATGAGCGAGGCCGACGCGACCGCGATGGTCGTCAATGGCTTCATCGAGCCGATCGTGAAGACCCTGCCGATGGACTACGCGATCGAGATGAACCGCCTCATCCAGCTCCAGATGCAAGGAGCGATCGGCTGACCGTCGCCGCCGTCGCCGCGTCGCCACTGCCGCTCGACCGACAGACGGTCGAGCGGCTCAGTGTTGGGCGGGGCGAGCCGGACTGGCTGCTGGAAGACCGGCTTGCGTCACTGGGGCGCTTCGGCGCGGCGGACTGGCCGAGCGGCCAGGAGGAGGAGTGGCGGCGCTTTCCGCTGCGGGACCTTCCGGCTGTGAGCGTCTCCGGTCTGCTCGACGTGTCCCATCCGCCGAGCGAGTACGGCTCGGTGCCGGTGGAAGCGTCCCACCGCGGGCTGGTCTTCGACCGCTGGTCGTCGGCCGTCCGCGATCACCCGGACCTCGTCCGCAGATGGCTTCCCGACGGCAACGGCATGCCGAGCCATTCGGCATTCCGCGCCTGGGCGGGCGCGCTCTATGGCCACGGCAGCACGTTCCTCTACGTCCCCGCCGGACTGCACGTCGAGCTGCCGCTCGAGGTGCACAAGCGCTGGACGGCCGGGAACGCGCCGATCGTCTTTCGAACGCTCGTGGTCGCCGAGGAAGGTTCGTCGGTGACGTTGCTCGAGGAGCTCTCGTCCGAGGGCGG
>DATEDV010000052.1:0-13041 GCA_035281485.1 Candidatus Limnocylindria bacterium
TGGAAGAGCGGGAAGCGCGCGCGCTCCTTGTCGTCCATGGTGTCCGCCAGCTCCTGCAGCGCGTCGCCGACAGGTCGTGCGTGCTCCCACCCGTGCTCCGCCTCGCGGCTCGGATGCTTGTAGGCGGGGTGCATCGCCGCGCTCGGGCGTGAACGCGGATCGACGTTGTACTGATCGATCGACTTCGCCATGCGGTCGACGGTCTCGTCGCGGAAGCCGAGCGCCTTCGCGATCTCGCGGCTCGCCGAGCGTGCGCGGTACGTGACGACATTGCAGACCATCGCCGCGTAGCGTTCGCCGTACTTCTTGTAGACGTACTGGATGACCTCCTCGCGGTCGTTCGTCGCGATGTCGAGGTCGATGTCGGGCATCGTGCGGCTGTCCTCGGTGAGGAAGCGCTCGAAGAGGAGCTCGTGCTCGATCGGATCCACCTTGGTGATGTCGAGCACATACGCGACGATCGAGTCGGCCGCCGAGCCGCGGCCCTGCGCCGGGATCCGCCGCTCCTTGCAGAAGCGGACGATGTCCCAGTTGATGAGGAAGAACTCGGCGAGGCCGCAGCGGTCGATGACCGAGAGCTCGTGCGCGAGCCCGGTCGCGACCTGCGGCGTCATGAGCCCGTACTTCTCCCGCGCGCCCTCGTGGCAGAGCGCGTAAAGAAAGGAGAACGCGGTGTGGCCCTGCGGCACGGGGAATCCCGGCAGGCGCGACCGCCCCACCATCCCGCCTGCGCCCCGCTCGGCGAGCGTGGACTGCTCTCCACCGGGCCCGATCGTTTCGAGGTCCAGCGTGCAGGCGTCCGCGATGAGGCGTGCGTTGCGGAACGCCTCGTCGTGCCGCGCGAGACGCTCGCGCAGGACCGCCTCGTCCTTCAGCCAGTACTCACCGTTCGGCTTGAGCCGGTTCCCCGCGTCGTCGAGCGTCACGCCCAGATCGATGCAGCGCAGCACGTCGTGCAGGCGCCGGCCCTCGGCTCGCGCGTAGTGCACGTTGTTCGTGACCACCGCGCCGAGACCCTGCTCGTCGGCGAGCTGCACGAGCGCGTCACACAACGCGGGGTCGTCGGGACCCTGGTGGTCGGAGATCTCGACGAAGCAGCGTTCGCCGAAGATCGTCGCGAGCCGTGCGAGCGCGTCGCGCGCCGCGTCGACATCGCCGCCCCGCATCGCACGCGGCACCATGCCGTACGCGCAGCCGGTCAGCGCGAAGAGCCCCTCGGCGTTCTCGGCGATGAGCGCGAGCGTCGCGCGCGGCTTCGTCTTCTCGCCGGCGAGCTGCGCCGCGGAGATCGTGCGACAGAGGCTGCGCCAGCCGATCTGGTCGCGCGCGATGAGCACGAGATGTCCGAAGTCGAGCGTGTGCATCTCGACGCCGTAGATCGGCCGGATGCCCGCGTCCTTCGCGGCGTTCCAGAAACGCACCGCGCCGTACAGCCCATTCGTATCGGTGAGCGCGAGGGCATCCATCCCTCGCTCGCTCGCAGCAGTGACGAGCTCATCCACATCGGATGCGCCATCGAGAAAGCTGTAGTTGGAATGACAGTGCAGCTCGACGTACCCGGGCACGCTAGTTGCTTCCTACAGGTTCATGCGCTTCTTTCCGTTGCTTTTCGCAGCAGCGATCCTCATGGCGATCGTCGGCTTCAGCGCGAACGCCGATGACACCGTCGTTCGCTGCGGGCAAGTGAGCGACATCAAGCCCGCTTCGTTCGTGCTGAATGGGCCGGGCGTCGACCCGCTCAAGATCGCGATCCCGCACGACAAACAGGTGCAGCTCTCTAGCTACATCTGCGCCTCGGTGGTCCCCGGCCGACCGGCCGCTCAGCTCGCCGGTCTTGTCGCTCCGGGCATGCCGGGATACGTAGCTCAGCCCTAGTCCTGGCATCGCGCTCCCCTGTGCCTACTAGAACGTATGTTCTAGTCTAACTACATCCGAAAAAGGGAGCGCGGACGCGGCAGCTACTTGCTCGAGCTGAGCTTCACCACGCGCGTCCCGTCTACGTGGACGCATTGGGGCTCGCAGGCTGTCGCCGTCAGCGTCACCGTCGCCTGTCCGGGTCCGAACTTCCCGCCCTCCCCAGCGACGGTCGCTGACCAAGAGACCGATGGCCCAGCACATTGAACCGTCGTCGAGAACGACCCGACGATCGTGAGCCGCTTCGCGGTCTGCTGCGTGACCGTGCCACCGACCTGGACGCTGGCCGTCCGCGAGCATGAGACGGTCCCTGCGATCGTGGCGACGCCGGTCTTGCTGTTGACGCTGCCTTCTTCACGGATCGTGACCGTCAGCGCGACGGGCGGGACCGGAGGCTCGTTCTCGATGCGGATCCGTCCATAGAGGGCAGTGAAGCTTGCGTCGCACCACTGCTCGAACGTTGCCTGGAACACCAGCAGCTCGCCGCTCGGCGCGTACACCAGCTCATCGACGTCGAACTTGCCCTTGATCGTGTTGCAGCCACGCCCGTCGCCTGACACGTCGAGACCCGGTCGATCGCCGGTCCGAGACACGGCGCGTACCGCCCGGATGTAAGAGCCAACCTGCAGCGGCTGACCCAACGGTGCGGCGATATCGACGTACCACCAATGCACGTAGTTCCCCTGGATGACGGACGCGTGGAAGAGATCTGCGCCCTGCGGCAGGGACTCGTCGAAGGTTGAGTCCGCTGAGGTGTACAGCTGCTCATAGGTGCCGCCGGTCGTGTCGGGTTGGTTCATATAGAGGAATGTTCCGGATGTCGGAACCGTGATCGACCCGGGCGGAAGTGTCACGCCTGGGGTTGGCGGAGGGATCTCGAGGCGGATCCGTCCGAAGAGTGCGGTGCTGCCTCCCTCGCAGTGTTGTTCGAAGCTCGCATCGAACAGCGACAGGTCGCCGTATGGCGCGAAGGAAATCGCGGTGACATCGAATCGGCCGGTCAGCGTGTTACAGCCACGGCCGTTCCCGCTGATGTCGAGACCTGGCGTACCGGCGGGCCGGAACGCCGCGCGGACCGCGCCGGTGTATGAGCCGACGGTGAGAGCTTGGCCGATCGGCGCGGCGATCGTGATGTTCCACCAATCGACGTAGTTACCTTGCACGACGCGACCACTGAAAGTGGTCCCGCCTTGCGGGAGCGTGCCGTCGATGAAGGAGTTGGCTGAGGTATAGAGCTCGCGCGCACCGCCCCCGATGTAGTCACCGGGTTGGCTGTTCAGGTAGAGGAACGTGCCGGTGCGAGGAAGAACGAAGGCGGACGCCGAGGCTACTCGTACGCCGCCGTGATCGTCCGACGCGGTCACGCGGACCGTGATCGTGTCACCGTCGTCGCCGTGCTGCCCTAGATCGAGAGAAGACGCCACCGCGCCGGGGAGCACTGCGCCGTTGCGCGACCATTCGTAGGCGACCGTCACCGCATCACCGTCGGCGTCGGACGCGACGGCGGTGGCGGTGAGCACGTCATCTGTAGCCGGTTCGGCGCTGCTCAAACTCACCTGCACCGATGGCTGCGAGTTCACGACCGCCACCGACATGGTCGCGCTGGCTGTGAGCCCCTCAGGATCGGTCGCAGTCACGCGGGCCGTTACCGTATCACCGCGGTCGGCGACACCGGAGCGCGACAGGTCGAGCGTCGACGTGGTCTCGCCGGGTATGACATCGCCGTTCCGCGACCACTCGTACGAGAGCGTCAAGGGATCGCGTTGGCCGTACGGGAGAGTCCCAAAGTCCCCGTCGATCGCGGATACGTAGAACGTCAGAAGGTCGTTCGTGGTCGGCGTACCAGGCGAGATCGTGTTACCGAGGAACACTGGCGCGTGGTTGTCGAAGGAGATCTCGACGACAGAATCCGTCCCAGGGTCCACAAGCGCGCCCATGTAGAGCCGTCCCTGCGGATCGAGCGCCGGTAAGACAGGGCGGATCGGGAGCGTCGAGAGCGACTCGATCACCTCAAGCGTGGCGGCATCGAGGACGTGGTAGCCCTGCCCGAGGGACGTGACGTAAATGCGATCCGTCCCAACAGCGATCCCTTGCGGGTCTCCCGTCAGCTCGGGGCTACCGATCTGGCTCAAGTCCGTGCCGTCGAACGCGACGAGCATCGGCGCGTACCCGTTGGCTGGATCAACGCCAGCGCCGGAGACGTACACACGGTGGCGGGCGACGTCGACGGCCAGTCCCCAACGCGCCTGCACGGGGAGGCGTATCTCCGCGACGACCGAGAGATCGCGGTCATCGAGGATGACCAGGCTGGCATACACGTCCGGAGGAGCGTGGAAGAAGTTCGTCACATATAAGCGATGGAGAGCCGGATCCACGGCGACGGAGAACCAGCTCTCATTCGCCAAGGCGGGACGCGTCGCGATCACGGTGTTCGTGCTGCCGTCGATGACCGTGAACTGGGTCGCGCCGGCTGCGTAGATGCGCTGGGCCTCGCTGTCAACGGCAAGGCCGAGCCCATATACGGGGAGCGTCGCGACGATCGTCATCGTCGTGACATCGAACACGTCGAGTTGCTGGTTGTAACTCGACACGTACAGCCGGCGGTGAATGGGATCGAGTGCGAGCGCTATGGGCGCGCCGCTCGTGAGGTGACTCGTGGTCTGGCCCGTGGCGGGATCGATGACCGACACGAAACCCGGACTGCTTGCAGCATTGGCGACGTACAGCCGGCCGTCCACGGGGTCGACGGCGATGTGCCTGGGCTGTTCCCCGACGACGTACGTCCGGTCGACACCGTCAGCGCTCGCCGTTCGAGACAAGGCGACGGCGAACAGCAACGAGAGGCCGAAGATCGCACCGAAACGACGCAAAGCGGAGCAACATTCGCGGATTCACATCACCCGCGATAGAGGGAAGATGGTCCCGTTCCGCTAATCCATCACACGCTGTAACCAACTCGATCCCGATCCGCGGTCGGTGTAGACGTCGCAGACCATGCCGTCCGCGGTGCGCAGCGTGAGGTAGTCGCGCGCCGGTCCGCCCTTCCACCACTCCGCCTCGACGCGCCAGCGCCGCATGATCTCGACGACGGTGAAACGCCTGCCAGCCAGCTGCAGCTGGGTGAGCTCACCTTCATCCCAGACCAGTCGCGCGGGGATCGGGTCGGCGAACAGACGGGTCACGTGATGAGCTCCTTCCACTCCGCGGCGCGCTCGGGCAGGCGCGCGTCGGCATCGGCGATGCGCGCGCGCAGCACGCGACCGGCGCCAAGCTTTTCGCGCAGGTAGCGGGCGCTGGCGATCGCCTCCTCCCAGCGAGCCCCGTCCGCGGCGAACAGTCCGATCTTGCGGCCGCGCGCGGGCTCGGCCTCGCGCACCTCGACCGCGCAGCCGATCACCCGCCCGATGTGCGCGCGCTCCTCGAGCGCCCAGCGCAGCGAGCGCAGCAGCACCGCGCTCTCGCGCGTCGGCGGCAGCACCGAGCGCTCCAGGCGCAGCGGCTCGTCGTCCTCGCGCTCGAGCTTCACCGCAAGACGCAGCGCGGCGAGGCCATCGGCGGCGAGCGCGGCCGAGATCTCGTCGAGCGCGGTGCGCAGTGCGAAGACGAGTTGCTCCTTCGACGCGAGCGGCTCCTCCCAGAGGCGCCGCGCGTAGATCCGTCGCGGCGGCGGATCGGCGTGCACGCGCTCCTCGTCCTCCGCGCGTGCGAGGGCATGCGCGCGCGCGGCGCCGCGGCCGAAGCGGTCGAACACCGCGCCGCGCGGGAGGGCTGCGAAGTCGCCGATCGTCCGCAGCCCGAGCAGACCGAGCTCGTCGCGGAGCTTCTCGTCGAACGGCAGCACGTCGAGCGGCAGCGGTGCGAGGTACTCGCGCGCCTCCGTCACGAGACGCGTCTCGTCCGGTGCGGTGCGCTCGGCCGCGACGCGCGCGGCGAACGGCGTGAGCGCGACTCCCACCGACGCGTGCGCGCCGATGCGCTCGAGGCGTTCGACGATCCGCCGCGCGACACGCGACGGCGCGCCGAGAACACGCTCGGTGCCGGCGAGATCGCACGCGAAGGTGCCCGTCGCGATAACGCCGACATGCGGCAGCAGCGCACGCAGCGTGATGAGCGCTCGCGCGTGGAGCGTGTCGTTGGCGTCGCGCACGACGACCGCGGCGATCAACTCGCGAGCTCCACGAGGTCGGCACGCGTGCCGAGATCGATCGCGTCCGCGCCGAGCACGGTGACAGCGAAGAGCGCGCGCTCGCGCGACGCCGGCGCGCCCGCCGCGAACGACCAGCCGACGGTGCGGCCGAACCGCTCGCGCCAGTCGAGCGGCTCGACATGCACCATCGGGAGCGCGGTCCGCCGACCACGCTCTTCCGCCACCACGAGCAGTGCCGCGGGCGAGCCGCGCACCACCGGCAGCAGCGGGGCGAGATCGTCCACGTCGCAGCGCGACGCGAACGAAGGCCCGACGTCCACGACCACGAGACGGAAGCCCTCGCTGCGCAGCGTCGCGGCGCCGGCGACGAGGACCTCGTCCGCATCGCGCGCGCGCACGACGACGACACGGTCGAGATCCACGCCGGCGCGCACGGCGGCGAGCGGATCGAACGACGCCGAGGGATCGACCCACGCGACCATGCCACCTTCACGCTGCGCCGCCGCCGCGACATGGAGGGCGAGCGCGAGCTTCCCCGCGGTGAGCGGCCCGACGAGCGCGAGCGGCTCACCCGCCCGGATGCCGCCGCCGGTGACGCGGTCCAGCGACGTTCCCGACGCGATCCGGCGCTCCCCGTCCTGTCGCTCCGCGACGTCTCCGCGCACGACGGCACGCGCGCCGTACCTTGTCTCGAGGCGCGCGATCGCTGTGGCCAGCGCTGTGGCTCCCACCATGGCTCCCCTTTTGGCCGTCCCACTGCGTCCGGCGCCTGGCCTCACCGGACGCTGTTAGAACGTATGTTCTAGAACCTAGAGAGCGGCAGGGTCACTGTCAATAGTCCAAAAACAGGCCGAAAAGCGCGGCTTCGACTATCCCGAACGTGCGACCACTCGTGGCTGCGCCGTCGCGATCGCCTCACGCAGCGCTCTCCCGCGCAGGAGCGCGAAGACGGCGATGAGGACGACGACGATGCCGCCGGCCAGGAACGCGATGTCGATCCCGGCGACGGTGCCGAGCGATCCAAGGAGCATCTGGCCCAGCGGCATGAAGCCCATGAAGACCATCGTGTGCACGCTCATCGCGCGACCACGGAGATGATCGGGCGTCCGCGTCTGCATGAGCGTGTTCGCCATACCGAGGAACACCATTACGGCGAAGCTCGTGAGGCCGATGAACACCATCGCGCCGATCAGCGAGCGCTGCGCGGCGAATACCGCGAGCAGCACGCCGTGTGCGAGCGCGCTTCCGACGAGCAGCGCGCCGCGCCGCCTCCATCCGCCGAGTGACGCCGTCATCAGCGCGCCGGCGAGCGCCCCCACCCCGGACGCCGCGAGCAGCCACGAGAGCTCGAGCGCGCCGACGCCCAGGAGCTGCGCCTCGGCCGGGAGGAGCTGGATGTACGGCCGCGTGAAGAGCGCCGTCGTCACGGTGAGGACCACGACCCAGCGCAGGACCGGATCGCGGCGGATGTACCCGAGGCCTTCGCGGATCGACGCGAGCATCGAGAGGCGGCGGCGCGGCTCGCTCGGCTGCGGCGCGATCGCGACGAGCGCCGCCACGACCGCGAGATACGTGATCGCGTTTATGAGCATGAGCCCACCGACCCCGAACGGGATGATGAGCACGCCGCCGATGAGCGGCCCGACGAGCGTCGCGCCGTTGAAGGCCGCGGAATTGAGACCGATCGCGCTCATGAGCTCCCGGTCCGTGACGAGCCGCGGCACCATCGCCTGGCGCGTCGGCGCGTCGAACGAGAAGATGATGGAGTTCAGCGCGCTGATGAGCACGACCTCGACGATGTTGATCTGCTCGGTGATCGTGAGGACCGCGAGGACGAACGCCACGATCGCGGCGGAGATCTGCGTGACCATGAGGAGGCGTCGTCGATCGGCCCGGTCGGCGACGGCGCCTCCGACGAGGCCGAACGCGAGCCCGGGGATCGCGCGCGCGAGCCCGACCAGGCCGAGGTAGAACGGCGCGAGCTGCGGCGCGCCGTCCTTGATCGCGAGCTGCACCACGAGCCAGCCGAGACCGTAGATCTGCATCCACGATCCGATGTTCGAGACGACGAGACCGAACCAGAACAGGCGGAAGTCGCGAAACTCCAGCGCCGCGAGGGTCGAGGTGCGACCGGGCTCGGCGGCGCTCGCCTCGTCCAGGCCCCCCTCGGCCTCGAGCGCGGGCGCGAGCCGATCCTTCGTCATTCCGGAGGAGTGTGCGTCAGATGACCTGCTCGCCGCCGAGGAACACCGCGCGCGGTGAGCGTTGCAATGCGCGGATGTCGTTCGCCGGATCGTCCTGCCAGACGACGACGTCGGCGAGCTTGCCCGGCGCGAGCACGCCGAGATCGTCGC
Organism: Candidatus Limnocylindria bacterium; assembly: GCA_035281485.1. Lineage (GTDB taxonomy): Bacteria > Chloroflexota > Limnocylindria > P2-11E > P2-11E > CF-39. The sequence continues at coordinate 8,416 of DATEDV010000052.1, forward strand.
GGCCGATCGCGCGGGCGCCGGCGCGGCTCGCTGCCGCGATCGCGTCGAGCGGGGTCATCCCGAGCGCCACCATGAGCTCCAGCTCCTGCGCGTTCTCGCCGTGCCGGTTGAACGGAGTGGCGGCGTCGGTGCCCATGGCGATCGGCACGCCGAGCTCCAGCGCGAGCCGGAAGGTGCGGTCGCGGTCCGAGCGGCGCTCGTGCGCTTTCGCGCGCATGTCCTCGGGCACGCCGGGCCCGTCCGGGTCCGCGATGCGCGCGAGCGCCTTGAGCGTCGGCACGAGGAAGACGCCGCGGGCCGCCATCTCCCTCGCGACGGCGGGGTCCTCGTGCAGGTGCGTACCGTGCTCGATCGTGTCGACGCCCGCCTCGACCGCCCGCGAGATTCCTTCCAGCCCGTGGGCGTGCGCCGCGACGCGGAGGCCGAGCGCGTGAGCGGTCTCCACCGCGGCCTGCAGCTCGTCGCGTGTGAGCTGCGCCGAGGTCGGTCGTTCATGACCGGGAGCGAGCACCGCGCCGGTTGCCATGATCTTGATGACGTCGGCGCCCGCGGCGACCTGCTCGCGGATCGCTTTGATGACCTCGCTGGTGCCGTCGGCCTGCCGGTACATCCCCGGCCAGGACGACGCGCCGGCGGTGGTCATCGAGACGATCTTGCCGGCGAGCATGAGGCGCGGCGTCCGGATCAGACCCTCTTGCGCCGCACGCCGCAGCGCGAACTCGAGGTGATCGCGTCCTCCGACATCGCGGACCGTGGTGAAGCCCGCGGCCAGCGTGCGACGTGCATGGTCCGCCATTCGGAGCGCGCGCAGGGCCGCGGGATCGCGATCCTGCACGGAGGCGTCGGGGAGTCCGGCATCGGAGAGATGCACGTGGCAGTCGATGAGACCCGGCGTGATCGTCGCATCGGGGAAGTCGAGTCGCGCGACGTCGGCTCCCGCCTCGACGCGCTGCCCGACCGCGCGGATCCGGTCGGCCTCGATGAGCACAGCGCCCGGCCGCAGCGCCGGCGCGCCGGTGCCATCGATGAGGGAGCCGGCTGAAATGAGCAGGGGGCGCGTACTGGTCAAGTGGACGCGAAGTCTAGGTGCGCGTCAGTGAGGAATGGCGAGAGTGCATGGGAGTCGAACCCACCACGGAACGCGAAGCGCCCCGTCAGCGGTTTTGAAGACCGAGGACATCACCGGATGCCTCGCACTCTCATGTGCGTTCCGAGGGATTCCCGACCTCAGTGTATCGGCGCGATCGCCGGATGCCGCACCGTGTCGGAGCGGCTAGGGTTGATGGATCCACATTCTCTTCTCAGTGGCAGTTGCCGACTCAACGCAGGAGAGGCGCGAAGGGTGCTGAACATCGGCTCGAGCGCAGGCCAGGCGAAACGACGGTAACGCACGTCCCGCGAAGCAGAAAGGCGGACCTCCGGGGAGGTAGTCATGCCAGACGATCTCGCCAGCTCGAACGTCAACCGCTCCTATTCGCTCGCCGCGACGAGCGTTGCGATCTTCACCTTCATGCTGATCTTTCTGTATCCCAGGTTCGCGAGCGGCGAGATCGACGCTCTGCTGTTCCAGGCGACATTGGTCGTGATGGGTGTCGCGACGTTCTCATTCGTGTTCGCTGCGTTCTTCTACTACGCGGCTTCGCTTGGCAGGCGGATCGACGAAATCACGCGGGCCGTGTACTCACGGCGGGGCGATCGTCTCTGGCTGCTCGGGATCACCCTGCTCTTCCTGGATCCCAGCCTCGTCCTCTTCGCGGTCGGACTTGTCGTCGTTGGGTCCGCGTGGCTCGTGCTGTGGCTGGCGTACGTACTCTTCGTTATCCGCTACTTCCCGCGCGTCCAGACCGCGCGGCAGAGTTCTGCTCAGCTACCCGTCGCCGAGGACTGAAGTGGCCCGGCCGTGGTCGCCGAGTCCTGGCTAACGCGACTGTTGCAGCAGTCGGACCGCGAAGCCGATCAGCACACCGCCGCTGACACGCTCGATCCAGGGCTGCACGGCACGGACGCGCGACGCGAGGCTGGTCACGCCGTGCGCGTACGCGGCGAACCAGGTCACCGCGATGCATGCGTGCGTCACGCCGAAGAGAAGTGATTTCGCGAGCACGGGGTCGCTCGGGACGATGAACTGCGGGAGGAACGTCAGGTAGAACACCGCGACCTGCGGGTTCAGCAGGTTCGTCAGCAGACCACGCGCGTAGAAGTCCCGGCCCGACGGAACGGTCGCGGCGGCGCGGCGCGGCTGAACACCGCGCAGGATGGTGCGGATCCCGAGGTACGCGAGGTACAGCGCGCCAGCGGTCTTCAGCAGCGTGAACGCCTCAGGCGACGCGGCCAGCACGACCGAGAGCCCGAGCGCGGATGCCGCCGAGTGCACGAGAATGCCGGTCGCGATCCCCAGCGTGGTGATCATCGCTGCCCGCCGGCCATGCCCCGCCGCGACCGCACCGACGAGGGCGAAGCTCGCGCCCGGCGACAGGGTCAGCAGCGCGAGCAGCCCGACTCCTATCCAGAACTGGCCGTCGATGATCACGACTAGCCTGCCTCCGCGAACACGAGCGCCGAGGACGCGCGCGGCGCGAAGACCCAGAGCTCCTTGCGCCGCGGATCCCACCCCAGCGTGTGCGCACCCTCTTCGGTCTCGACGACCTCCAGCGGCCGCAACGCCTCGGTGTCAAAGGACAGCACGTGTCCGGGAGAGCCGACGGCGACGTAAGCGCGCGCGAGGTCACGCTCGTACATGAGCACGTCGGGCGCACCCGTCAGCGGAAAGCGCGCGCGCACCGCGCCGCTCGTCTCCAGCACCACGAGCTCGCCACCGTCAGCGGCGCAGAAGAGCAGCCCATCGATCACGGCTAGGCCGTGTGGTCCAACTGCAGGCACGGGTATCGCTCGCGCGATCCGCGCCGTGGAGGCGTCGATGACAATGATGCACGCCGGGTCGCTGATGTTCGCGTAGATGACGTCGGCGTTCTCGTCGTAAGCGGCCCAGCGCGGCCGGCCGGGAAGCGCGTGCTGCGCGATGAGCGCGCCGAGCTTGAGGTCGACGACCGTCGTCGTGCAGCCTTCGCCCGGCGGATCTCCGAGATCGAACGTGTACGCGCTCATCCGTCGCGTGTCGAGCGCAACGCCGTTCGGGCGTTGGCCGACCGCGACCTGCGCGAGCAGCGTCTCATCAGAGACGCGGTACACGCTGAGGCGCGCCGCGCCCCGATCGGTCGCGAGCAGGACGTCGCGGACCGAATCGATGAGCACGCCAGCGACCCCAGCGTGACCCGCGAGCGCGCGAAGGTACGCGTGGCTCGCGCCGTCGAACACGTCGATGCGATCGGCGCCGGTATGCGCGACGTACATGCGGCTCGCCGCATTCGTGACATACACATCGGCATGGTCGAATCCAGGCCGCGCACCCGGCGGCACGGAAACGGTGTCGATGCGGCGTAACGTCACGGCTTGGCGACCTTCTCCTTGCAGTACGCGTAGAGCGCGTCGAGCACCGGGACCGACGCCTTGCGCTGTGCTTGATCGTCTGGGTAGTGCAAGAGCCGAACACCGTCGAGGAGCGCCTCGATCCCCACCGATTCAGGTGTGATCGTTTTGTCAGAGGTGTCCGCGCCGCGGATGACCGTGGCCATGTAAGCCATCGCGGGGTCCCGATCGAGGCCGTACTTGTGCACGAACGCGTCGAAGCTGCACTCGGGACCGTGATGGCCCAGCTCGACGTCCTTGATGTCGTAGGGCGTCGCGCCGGTGCGCGCCGCCTCGCTCGCCACCGTGTCCGCGCGCACGTAGAGGAACTCGGCGTCCTTGTCGACGAACCGCTCCACCAGCCAGGGACACGCCACTCGGTCGACCCGCGGATGTTCGCGCGTGATCCACTTCATCTCGATCCTCCTTCGCTCGTTCGCCCGCCGCAGTACGCGTACAGCGCCGCGCAGATGCTGAACCCCGCTGTCAGCCGCTCGTCGTCTGAACGCAGGCCGTCGCGGATCCCGTCGAAGACTGCGCGCACGCCGGCGCTCTCGGGCGTGTCGTCTTCCCAGGTATCCGCCGCATGGATGATCGCCGCCATCCGCGCCAGGGCCGGGTCGCTCAGGCGATGCAGTTCCAAGAGCACCTCGAACGTGACCTTGCCATCGCGGTGCGAGAGCGCGCTGCCGCGCATATCGAACGGCGTGCCCTCGACCTTTCCGGGGTCACGCTCGCGAGCGACGAAAGCGAAGGTGGCCTCGGGGTCGATGAATCGGCGGATCGCCCATGCCGTCGCGATGCGGTCGACGTGTACACGCTCGCGCGTGACATAACGGCTCATCGCTCGCGCGCCGCGCCGATCCCCCGCTCGGCCGCGGACTTCCCGGGCGCGTGGAAGTGGTCGCGTGTCTCCACCGTCCGCAGCCTGCGCTCGAGCGCTCCCAGGGACCGCTCGCGACGCAGGCGGGCAAGTCCCGCGCGTGCGCGCCTCCGCGACGGCACGCGTCTGGCGGCCGCCGCAAGCGCGCCGTACTCGGACGCGCGTGCCTCGCGCTGACGTCGTCGGATCTCGGCCTCCTCACGGTCGGACAGCTGACGTACCGGGAGCACCCATGCCTCGCCGCCCCCCTCCTCGATGGACTGCGCGAGGAAGTCGAA
>DATEDV010000053.1:0-4417 GCA_035281485.1 Candidatus Limnocylindria bacterium
CTACCGGCCCGCGGGCCGGGAGAAGACCGCGGAGCGCTAGCCCATACGTGGTCGCGGGCCCCGGTCGGGAGGGACCGGGGCCCGCGTCGCGCTGGATGGGGGGTGGACTCTCAATCGATCATTGCTGCTGCACCTGCACCACCCGTGTGGCGGTGCCCTCGAGACCATCGGCGTCCCGCACCGTGAGGGTGACCGTGTAGCTGCCGGCCGTCGCGAACTTGTGCCGTACCGACGAGCCGGTCGCGGTCGCTCCGTCGCCGAAGTCCCACTCGTAGGTCAGCTGTTCGCGCGGCGTCGATTCGTCGGTCGACATGCTGCCGTCGAACTTGAAGTTCGCGTTCGTGGTGCCGCTCGACGGCTTCACCTGGATGACGGCCTTCGGCGGGAAGTTGGGCTCGGTGACCGCGCCGTAATCGAACGGCGCGCAGCCGGGGCTGGTCCGGAACCGAACGCTCGCCTGCAGATCGAACGCGTCCGCGCTGTTCAGGACGTTGCCCGACATCGAGAGCACGTCGAACGTCAGGCACGCGAAGTCGAAGCGCCAGTAGTTGTCCGGCCGCCGCGGGTCCGAGTAGTTGTCCACGCGGCCGGGCGGATCGTCGCTGAAGCTGTTGCGGCCCAGCGCCGCGGTGAAGGCCGCGTCGTTGAGGCTCATGAGCGGATTCGCGGCCGAGTTGTCCGGCAGCGGGTCCGGCGCGTCCGGTAGCGGGAGCGGGTGCGGCGTCGAATCGAGGGGACTCTGCGCCGGCGGGTTCGTCGTGGAGTAGTTGCCCATCCCGTGCGACTCGTCGGTGTAGACGAGGAGCAGGCCCGGCTCGAAGCCGATCGCCGCGCGGTCGTTCTGACCGCGGCCGTCGAAGTCGAAGCCGGAGCGGTCGCGGAGCTCGATGTAGTACGCGTGGTCGGCCGGATTGCCCGAGGCGGCGTCGACGTAGTGCCAGCCGTCCGTGCAGGACGGCCCGGTCGCGATGTTGTCGCGGCACCCTCCGTTGTAGATCCGCAGCTCGTTGGCGGTCTCGAAATCGGTCGAGTACAGGGTCTGCGGCCCGGCGGTCACCTTCACGTCGTCGATGAACCACCCGGGCCGCGCGACGGCCGCGTCGGTGAAGTACGAGAAACGCAGGACGACGTTCGCGACGCCGGCGAACGCGGTGAGGTCGTAGCGGTCTTCGATGAACTCGCTGTCGCCGTACACGCCGGTGAGCCGGTCGCTCTCCTGCGTGCCGGCGCTGTAGGAAGCGGAGGTCCCGGTGAGGCCGTGCTCGAACTGCTTGTGGCAGGCGACGTCGTTCGGGTCGTGCGCCGTCGCGGCCGTGGTGAAGCCGCGCTGCGAGGGCAGCGCGGTGTACGACGATCCGTTGTTCGTCGTCACCATCACGAATCCGTAGTCCCAGTCCCATTCGATGTCCCAGAGCGACTTGAGCGAAAGCGTGACCGGCGTTCCGGCCGCGACCCCACCCAGCTCGGGGAGCTGTATGTCGAGGTTGTGGCCGGAGTTGGGCGGACAGCCGAAGTCGTCGCCCTGGCCGGAGTGCCAGATGTGCGTCGGCGAAGCCCCGCGGACGACCTTCGCCGGATCGATGATCCGTCGGCCGGGCAGCCGCGCGACATAGGCTTCGCCGTTGTTCACGTTCGGACCCTGGAGCGTGTACGGCGTCCCGTCGGGCTGCACCCAATCGATGCGGTGTGTGTTGATCTTCGAGTCCTTGACGCTCGCGACGGTCTCGCCGGGCCGGAGGACGCGGGGGATGACCCAGCCGAGCTCCTGCTTCGAGAAGACGTCCATGTTCTGCGACTTGTCGGTCGCCATCAGGTTCCAGTCGCCGTAGGTCGGGCGCGCCTGGCTCTGGCTGTAGAAGTCCGGCAGCCCGAGCGAGTGACCGTATTCGTGCGAGATGACGCTCGCGTGGTCGATCGCGGATTCGGGGTTGACGTTGTACGGTCCGACACGGACGTAGACCGGGAACGACGTCACCGTCGTGGTCTTCGTGCTGCGTGTCGCGTTCGTGTAGTACAGCGGACGCTCGTAGTGATCGCGCAGCTGATCCTGCGAGATGTATCCCGTGAGACCGGTCGCGGGATCGGTGAAGTAGAACTCGAGGCTCGACGAGTGCGGCCAGATGTTGTCGTAGCCGGCGCGCTGCGATGGGCCGTTCCCGCCGATGCCCGCGAAGACCATCATGAAGAAGTCGACCACGCCGTCCTTGTCGGTGTCGTAGTCGGAGTAGTCGATCTCGGGGTCGGCGATGTGTGCGGCGTCGTACACGGCCTTTCCGATGGGGCCGCAGGCGTTGTCGATCCACGCTCCGCCAAGCGCGATCGCGGCGCCGGTCGTGAGCCGGTCCGCCCCGTAGTAGTTCGTATCGCCGGGAAGCTGGTACCAACCGTCCTTGATCCGGTCGGGCAGCGCGGCGGAGCCGAGCTCGTCCCGATGGGTCGCGCCGGTGCAGAGCGCGGGCGTGGGCGGCTTCGCGGTCGTGAAGCTCCAGGCGGCCGTGTCGCCCCAGCCGGCCTGCGCGATCGCCGACGACGGCACGGTGCCCTGCGGGAAGAGCTGCCCGTAGGACATCTCCTGGTAGAGATTGAACGTGGAACCCGGCAGCTCGGGTGAGTTGATGACCTCGGCGAGCTTCTCACCGGTGTGCACCGCGGTGTGCTTGCGGTCCTGGTAGTCGACCGGAACGACCGGGAACGGACGCAGGCCGTAGCGCGCGGTGTCGAACTGCGAGGCTTCGGGGATGACCTTCGGCCCCTTGCTGCGAGACGTCGAGGCGAGCCCGCCGGTGTAGGTGAGCGTGGCGACCGTCGAGAGATCCTTCCAGACGATCCGCGGATCCTCGCGCGTGCCCTTCGCGCGCGACTCGATGACGAGCGTGCGCACCGCGGGGCCCGCAGCGGTCGCCCCTGGGATCGTGCCGATCGTCCAGGTGACGCTCGTCGCCGTCGCGGATGCCGTGCCGGATCCGGCGAGCGGCGTCGCGCTGACGAAACGCATCCCGTCCGCGGCGGCGACGCTGACGCTCGCGCCGCCGATCGGCGCCGCGTCGTAGTTCCGAACGAACACGCGCGACGGATACGTGGCGCCGGGCTTCACCCAGCCGACATCGGAAACGAACGAGTTGTCGACGACGACGCCCGACGGCGCCGTCACCAGGCTGACCGCGCCGCTCGTCGGCGCGACGACGGCCGGTGCCCCCGCGGCAACGTCGTGCGTGGTCGACGCGGATGCGCGGACCACGGGCGTGAGCGAAAGAACGAGTGACGCGCATGCGAACAGGGCGCTGGCGCGCGCGACGGCGGAGCGAAGCCTCACAGGATCATTCCTCCCGAGCGGCCGGTGGCCGCGTTAATGAGTCCGTTGGCAGATCGAAACGTGACCGTTGCGCGGCGCACTTTCCGTGCGCGCCGAGCGCTCGGCAAGTCAAAGTTGGGTCAATGGAGAAAGCGCGAGGGCTCGCTCGGTCGATCGCAGTGAGGGCTAGGGAACGTTCAGTCGATAACCGATGCCGCGGACGTTCACGATGAGCCGTGGCTGCGCCGCGTCGTCCTCGAGCTTGTCACGAAGGCGTCCGATGTAGACCTTCAGGTAGTGGTTCTCACCTTTGTATTCGGGGCCCCATACCTTTTCGAGGAGGAACTCGTGCGGCAGCGCCTCGCCGCGCCGGACCGCGAGCTCGGCGAGCAGATCGAACTCCGTGCGGGTGAGGCGCACCTCCTCATTGCCCAGGAAGACGCGGCGGCCGCCGATGTCCACCCGCAGATCGCCGACCTCGATCACGCCGCGCCGCGTCTCGCTCGCGCCGCGGGTCGTCCGGCGAAGCACCGTCTCGATGCGCGCCAGCAGCTCGCGCGGGCTGAACGGCTTCGTCATGTAGTCGTCGGCGCCGAGCTCGAGGCCGCGGATCTTGTCGTGCTCCAGACCGCGCGCGGTGAGCACGATCACAGGGAGATCGCTGGTGCGACGCAGCTCCTCGAGCACGGAGAAGCCGTCGCGTTTCGGCAGAGCGAGGTCGAGGACCATGAGATCGGGCCGTGCCGAGCGCGCCAGGGCCAGCGCCTCGTCCGCGTCGCCGGCCTCGATGCCTTCGAGCGGTACGCGCGCGTATTGCAGAGCGCTCAGGACCAGCGAACGGACATCCGGCTCGTCGTCGACGATGAGGACCTTCACGCGCCCTCCGCGGGGAGCCGCACGACGAACGTCGAGCCGCCGCCCGGCGTGTCCTCGTACTCCAGCGATCCGCCGTGCAGGACGACGAGCGACCGCGCGATGGAGAGGCCAAGACCGGCTCCCGGTGTCGTGCCCACCCCGCGGCCGCGGAAGAACTTCTCGAACATGTGACCGCGCTCGTCGTGCGGGATCCCCGGGCCGTGATCGCTCACGGCTATGCGGAACACGCCGTTCTGTCGCTCCGCCCGC
>DATEDV010000054.1:0-6456 GCA_035281485.1 Candidatus Limnocylindria bacterium
TCGCGCTCGAGCGCGTGGCAGTCCGTGCAGAGCGGATGCGTGAACTGCACGACGATCTCGCCCTCGCGACCGGCGGCGCCGAGCTCCGCGAGGTCGACCCGGTCGATGCGACCGGGGCGGATGCCGCGGATGCGCGCGCCCAGGCGGTAGATCTCGCAGCCGACGCACACCCCGGTGACCGCAGCAAGCAGCGCCAGCGCGGCGACGATGAGGCCGAGTGCCGACCCGACGGCGGCGAAGCCGAGCGCGCTTGCGACCGTGGCGGTCCCGAGGAAGGCCACGCCGACCATGTTCGCGAACCGCGGCGGACGGCTGTCCTCGATCGGGCCCTCGCCGAAGCGCGGCTGGAGCACGTCGAAATAGAGGAGGCACGGCAGGCACCACCGACGCCCGAACGTGAGGCCGACCGCCAGCTGGGCGGCGAGGAGTCCGTAGATCGGCCACCAGCCCGTGGCGAACGCGATGAGCGACAGGGTACCGACGATGGCCTGGTTCGTCCGCGGCGCGCGCGCGTCGATGACATCGGTGTCGGTCCACGGATCGGCGGTGCGCGCGAACGCGGCGCTCACGCGAACGCCGCCTCGCGCTCGCCGGTGCGCGCCCGCGCCACGAGCCACGCGGCGAAGCGCGCGTGCGGATCGGATCCCAGGAGCGTCGGCGCGTCGGTGACGAAGTTCGACAGCGCGTTGATGTCGTAGACGTACGGCTGGCCGTCGCGTGCCGAGACCAGGTACTCGATGCCGCCGACGTCGAGGCCGCCGGCACGAGCCACGCGCAGCACGTCGTCCACGAGCGACTGAGGTGGCACGGCCGCCTCGATATGCAGCTGCTTCTTGAGCGGTGCGTCGACGACGCAGTTGTCGAATTCGACGGTCTCCCCCACCTGGCAGATGTCGGCGGGGCACAGGTTGAAGTCCTTCCCGGGCTCGGTCGCGATACGGATGGCGTACAGGAATTCGCCGTCGAGGAACTCCACGCGCGTGATCGAGCCGTCCTCGCTCTCGAGGAATTCCTGGACCAGTCCGGTGCCGTCCGGCCCGAGATCGATCTCGTCAACTCCTGCGGCGAGCTCGTCCGGATCGTCGAAGCGGCGGATGAGCGCGCCCGATCCGCCGACGTTCGGCTTCACGATGACCGGGAAGCGCAGCTCTCCAGCGGCGAGCGTGGCCTGGGATGGATCGGTGATGACCCGCGCCGCAGGCGCGCGCACGCCGAGCTGCGCGAGCAGGACGAGCTGACGCGCCTTGGAGGTCTCGAGCGCGAACGCTCGGCTGCCGTTCACGACCGGGATCCCGCGGTCCTCGAGCAGCGGCAGGAGTGCGCGCGTGACGCCGATGCTGCGGGCGTGATCGCGCAGGTAGGAAGAGGGCGACACCTTGTTGACCGCGAGCGACCACTCCGGAGCCGGCCCGGCGGGGTCGAAGCTGAGGTCGTTCACGAAGACGCGCTCGTACGGCGCGCCAATTCGGTCAAGGGCGCCGAACAGCGGCGCCATCCAGCTTTCGTTCTCGTACAGGATCGCGATCGGCCGCACTCGCCCTCCCGATTTCCGAGCCTAGCGCTCGGAAATGGCCGATCGCCAGCGTTGGGCCAGAAGTGCGTGCAGCCTGTCCTGTCCGCGATCGCGAGGCGGAGCGGAGCGACCCCCGGCGCGGCTCTAGCGGGAGCGGCGTCGCGGCGCGGTCGCGGCCGTGGCCTCGGTCGCCTGCGGCTCGCCGGCACGCAGCGGCGAGCTCGACCGGGCCGTGTACCGAGGTCCGCGCGGGGAGAGCACGCTCTCGAAGACGGTCACGCCTTCGACGCGGAAACGCAGGTGCGGGACGCGCATCGCGGTGATGGCCGCGGCGATCGCGCGTGCGTCGGCGAGCTCGGCGTCCTCGCGGAGCCGGCCCAGCGTCACGTGTGCGCGCAGAGGCTTGTCATCGAAGGCGATCGCGCGGCGCCGAAGCTCTGCGCGGACCCGTTCGCCGAGCTCGAGCACCGCCGGCGCGCCCGCGCCCACGCCGAGATGGACCACCCGCGGCCGGCCGGTCGGCGGAAAACGACCCGGCCGATCGAGCTCGACGTCGAACGCCTTCACCGCCGCCGCGGCCGACTCGACCGCGGAGGCGACGTCCGCGAGCCGTTCATCCGGTGTGCGTCCGAGGAACGCGAGCGTCACGTGCATCAGCTCGGGCTTCACGCGCCGCAAGGCGGGAAGATCTGGCGCGCAGCGGAACGCCGCTTCGGCGATGTCGATCGGGAGAGGCAGCGCGACGAAGAGCCGTATCCGCGAAGGTTAGAGCCCGGCGGCGTGGACCTCGTCGGCGACGAGCAGCGCGATGAACACCACGGCCAGGAGCCCGCTGAGGCACGAGAGGACGGTGACGCGGAGGCTCTCGCTACGCGTAATGCGCTCCCTTGTGTCGGCGATCAAAGCACTCATGCCGCGATGCGAAGCAAGCAGCGTGCCGCACGTTCCTAGAACGAGGGCGTTGCACGACCGTTACACGCACGCCGATCCGGCACCGGCCATGCCTTCTCTTTTGCGCGCGACGCGAGCGCTACGCCGGCGTCGGTGCGGTCGCCGGTCCCTTCGCCTTCTTCGACTTCTCGCGCTCGGGCTCGCCGGCAGGCGTGCCCGGCGGTGTCGCGTCGGGTCCGCCGGTGGCGGCCGCGACGGGCAGCTCGTCGTCCGGTCCCTTGAAGAGCGCGTCGAATTCGTCGGCCTCGAGCGACTCCTGCGCGATGAGCTTCTGAACGACGAGGTCGAGCTTCTCGCGGTTCTGCGTGAGCACCTCGTACGCCCGCTGCCGCGCGCGCTCGACGATGTCGTGCACCTCGGCGTCGATGATCTTCGCGATCTCTTCCGAGTAGTTCCGCTCCTCCTGGATCTGGCGGCCGAGGAAGATGAGCTCGTCGCTGCGGCCGTACTGGAGCGGGCCGAGCTTCTCGCTCATGCCGAACTTCGTGACCATCTGACGCGCCATCTGCGAGGCCTTCTCGATGTCGTTGCTCGCACCGGTCGTGGCGTCGCCTCCGAGGTGGAGCTGCTCGGCGACCCAGCCGCCCAGCGCCGCGGCGATGTCGTCCTCGAACTCGCGCTTGGTCCGCATGTAGCGGTCCTCCTGCGGGAGCGACCACGTGACGCCCATCGCCATGCCGCGGGCGACGATGGAGATCTTGTGCACGGGGTTGGTGTGCTTGAGCAGCTTGAAGCAGAGGGCGTGGCCGGCCTCGTGGTAGGCCACGATCCACTTCTCCTTCTCCGTAATGACGCGCGAGCGGCGCTCGGGACCAAGGGCGACCTTCTCCAGCGCCTCTTCGAAGTCGATCTGACCGATCGTCTTCTTGTTGCGGCGCGCGGCGAGGATCGCAGCCTCGTTCACGACATTGGCGAGGTCAGCGCCGGAGAAGCCCGGTGAGATCTGGGCGATACGCAGCAGCTCGACGTTCTTGTCGAGCGGCTTGCCGCGGACGTGCACGTCGAGGATCGCGCGACGCCCCTTGATGTCGGGGCGGTCGAGCACGACCTGCCGGTCGAAGCGCCCAGGTCGCAGGAGGGCGGGGTCGAGGACATCGGGACGGTTGGTGGACGCGAGGACGATCACGTTCGTACCCGTGTCGAAACCGTCCATCTCGACCAGGATCTGGTTGAGCGTCTGCTCTCGCTCGTCGTGCGATCCGCCGAGGCCAGCACCGCGCTGGCGGCCGACGGCGTCGATCTCGTCGATGAAGACGATGCACGGCGCATTTCGCTTCGCCTGATCGAAGAGGTCGCGGACGCGCGACGCGCCGACGCCGACGAACATCTCGACGAACTCGGAGCCCGAGATCGAGAAGAACGGCACGCCGGCCTCGCCGGCGACGGCACGGGCCAGCATGGTCTTGCCGGTGCCGGGCGGTCCGACGAGCAGGACGCCGCGCGGGATGCGCGCACCGAGGCTCGAGAACTTCTCCGGGTACTTCAGGAACTCGACGACCTCGGACAGCTCCTGTTTGGCCTCGTCGACGCCGGCGACGTCCTCGAAGGTCGTGGTCGGCTTGTTCCCGATGAACATCCGGGCACGGCTCTTTCCGAACGAAAGCGCCTGGTTATTGGTGCCCTGGGCCTGACGCATCATGTAGAAGAAGAAGCCACCGATCAGCACGACGGGGAGCAGGCTCAGGAAGATGGAGCCGATCACCGAGAAAGTGGCGCTCTCCGTCTGGAATTCATAGAGGATGGCGCGCGACGGATTGGCCGCGTTGTAGTCGTCCAGGACCTTCTGGAAGGTGTCGGGCCGATCCGGCAGCTTGACCTGCTGCTTCTCGCTGTTCTGCAGCTCGATCGTGGCCTGGGTGCCGACGATCGTCACCTTCTTTACCTGGCCGGCATTGATCGCCTGCTGCGCCTGGGTATACGTGATCGGCGTGACCGAGGGCGTCTGCGAGCGGTAGGCGTACAGCAGCGCCAGGCCCATGACCACCAGCAGCAGGGTCAGGATGCCGTTCTTGAAGATGCGGTTGTCTAGGTTCGTTGTCGGCCTCTCTCTTCGCCCGGTGGGCGCACTTCTCTCAACGATGCTACCTGTTGGCGGTTACCGGGGATCATTCCCGTGGAGTCCTCCCCCGTTCGGAGTGCTCGCACCGCCGAACGGCCGGTCCGTGGCGGCGGAGTGATCCCCGGGATCCACACCACGGCGTCCCCAACGGTGACCAGAGGCCAAGCGTCCCGTTCGCGAGCCGGGACCTTCGCGTTCGTGAACACGTCCTGGACCTTTGCACCTCTTGGGCCGCTCATCCGGTCTCCCGGCTTTCGGCGCCGAACGACGACGGAATCCGCGTCGACCTGCGCTACTTCGGCGCGGCCGCGGAGATCGCGGTCGAGAGCGAAGCGCCAGCCGTGCCAGTCGGCGGTCTCTCCACGAGCCAGCGTGATAGGCGTGCGATCGACGCTGTCGTCACTCCGTGAAACACATCGCAGCTTCGTGTATTCACGCAGCGCTCGCCCGCCGGGCAGGTCAAGCGATCGCGAGCCCTCGAGGGTTGCAGCGAGGCGTGCGAGTGCCGCGCGATGACGTGACGTAAGACGAGTCGCGGTGCGCTGTTCCCACCAGAGCGCGAGCGCCTCGGCGCGCGCCTCGTCGGCGTCCGGGAGCCGATCGAGATCCAGCGCTGCGCCGCTGGACGCGGTCCTCAGCGCGGCCGAAGCGTCATCCGCGGTGCTGTCGGCCACGCCGGCCGCGGCGTCGGAAAGACGGGCGATCGCCGCGGAGATCTCGGGATTCAGCTTCGCCAGCTCGGGCAGCACGCGATGCCGGACACGGTTGCGGGCGTAACGCAGGGAGCGGTTCGTCGGATCTTCGCGCGGCTTGATGCGCGCCGCTTTGCAGACCGCGGCCGTATCCGCCCGCCGCAGCACGAGCAGTGGACGCACCACGCCGTCACGCTGGGGTCGCATGCCGGCGAGACCCGCGAGACCGCTGCCGCGCGCCAGGTGCAGGAGCACGGTCTCGGCCTGGTCGTCGCGCGTATGGCCGGTCGCGATCGCGGTCGCGCCGATGTCGCTCGCGACACGCCGCAGGAACCCGTAGCGCGCGGTCCGGGCGTCGTCCTCGTTCTTCGGCGGTGTGTCCGCGCGTCCGACGCGCAGCGTCGCGCCGATGTGGTTCGCGAGCTCGCCGACGAACGCGGCGTCGGCGGCGGCCGAACGTGGACGCGCGCGGTGATCGAAATGCGCGACGTGCAGGACGAGCCCGAACTCGTCGCGCAGCTCGGCGAGGATGAGACAGAGCGCTGTCGAATCGGTGCCGCCGGACACGGCGAGAACGAGCGGACCGGGACGCAGTAGATCTTGCGTACGCGCGAATGAGCGGACCGCACTGAGGATTCTTGATTGCTCGGTAGTTGCCAACGGTGGCTGGGGGCGGATTCGAACCGCCGGTCTGTCGGTTATGAGTCGACTGCTCTAGGCCAACTGAGCTACCCAGCCGCTCGCGCCCAACGCTCTCATTCTACCGGCGGTGACTGGTCAGCGCGGTCGGCCGCGATGCGTGCCCGGAACTCTTCCTCGGTCATCGTGTGTTTCGTCGCGTTGCAGCCGCGGCAGGCGGGCACGATGTTGTCGATGAGATTCGTACCGCCGCGAGCCAGCGGCACTCGGTGATCGGCCTGACGAGACTCGGCCCGTCCACAGTACGCGCACCGGTTGTCGCATCGCGCCAGAAGCTCAAGCCATTGCGCGCCCGTGAAGGAGCCCAACGCGGCCGCCTTGCGCGCACGGTACGCGTGATCCTTCGCGCGCTTGTATTGCGGATGCGCGGCGACATACGCAGCATGCTGCGCGTTGACCTTCGCGGGATCGCGGAGCCGCGCCGCGCGCTTGTATCGCCGATTGCGCTCGCGCCGGAGCTCCGGGTTCCGTTGTCGCCAGCGTCGCATCGCCTCGCGCGCCTTCTCCGGGTTCCGCTTCATCCACTCACGCCCGTAGGCGCG
>DATEDV010000055.1:0-2146 GCA_035281485.1 Candidatus Limnocylindria bacterium
CGCAGAGCAGAGCGTACGTCCCCCCGTCGGACATCCCGGTCAGCAGCACGCGCGCGCGATCGACGGGATAGCGCTCCGTGACGAATCCGAACATCTCGAGCAGCGCGGGCGCATCGATGTCGTCCCTGCCCATGATCGACCACGTGCGATCGCGCGCGGTGGGCGAGAGCACGAGCATTCCGCGCGTCCGCGCCTCGCGGACCCACGTCCACAGGAAGTCGCGGCCGTGCCCGGAGCCGCCGTGGAGCGCGACGATCAGCGGCATCGGCGTGGCGCCGTCGGACGACTCCGGCGCGTAGAGCGAAAACCCGCCGCGCTCCTTCCGATCGTTCGAGGCGTGCAGCACACCGACCCGCGGCTCGCCGTCGCGCAGCGAGCCCTCTCGAAGCCGACCCAGCCGCTCGTCGTCGGCCCGGGCCGATGGCTCGAGGAAGAACCGGCTGATCGCGTCGAACGCCGGCGCGAGCGGATAGAGCCCCTCCTGCACGCGTGCGAGCCGCCGCAACGCACGATACAGGTCGATGATCTCGCCGCCGGTCCGGACCGCGTCGACGAACGCGGTCATCAGCTCCACCGTCTCTTTGGCGGCCTCGGCGAGTCGGTCGCGCATGAGCCGCATCTCGTCCGGGCAGGCGGCCGCTTCGAACGTCGCGAGCGGCGCGGCAACAGTAGCGATGCGCGGCTCGAGCTCGGCTGCCAGCTCCGCCGCGACCGGCGGGTGCAGGTGGCGCTGCACCCAGAAGAGGAGGTCGAGCACGCCGAGCAGCGGCGGCAGCAATCCGCGGATCGCGTCGATCACGAGAGGGATGGTACCTTCTCCCGGTCATGCGGATCGTGTTCCCTGACGGAGCCGGGTGTGTGCAGCGCCGGACCGACCTCGCGCCGCTCGAGAGGCTCGGGCCGGTCGACTTCTACGACGGCCCGCCGCCCGATCGACCGACACTGATCGAGCGGCTGCGGCCGGCGGAGGTCGTCGTGCTCGATTACTCCGCGCTGGACGCCGACGTCCTCGCGGCCTCCGCGCGACTGAAGCTCATCACGTTCCTCGGCATCGGCTACGCGAGCTACATCGACGTGGACGCGGCGACGCAGCGCCGTATCGCCATCGCGTACACGCCGGACTACGGGGCGACGACCGTGGCCGAGTACACGCTCGGGATGATCCTCGCCCTCACGCGCCACATCGGCAGCTCGTTCGTCAGCTTCCGCGACAAGAAGTGGGAGTCGGGGCGGTTCCAGGGCATGGAGCTTCGCGGCAAGACGCTCGGTCTGGTCGGCCTCGGGCCGATCGGCGAGGACGTGGCCCGGCTCGGCACGGCGATCGGGATGCGGGTGATCGCCTGGACACGCCGCTCCGCGCCCGAGCGCGCCGTGCACGGGCTCGAGCTCGTGTCCCTCGAAGACGTGTTCGCACGATCGGACGTCGTGTCGCTCCACCTCGCCTATCGTGCCGAGACCGACCGCATCATCACCCGCGCGCTGATGGAGCGGATGCGCCCCGGTGCCTGGTTCGTAAACACGGCGCGCGCGAAGCTCGTCGACAACGCCGCGCTCGCCGATCTGCTGCGCTCCGGACGGATCGCGGGCGCCGCGGTCGACGTCCACGAAGAGGAACCGCCGCGCGAGCCCTACGTCTTCCGCGACGTTCCGAACGTGCTCGCGACCCCGCACATCGGCTACAACACCGCCGAGGCGTCGGCGAACATGCTCCGCATCGCGATCGCGACCGTCGAGGCGTTCGCGCGCGGCGAGCGACTGCACGTCGTGAACGCGGTGTAGCGCGTCGGCTACAAGCGCCGGATTCTCGGAAACAGCAACGCCGCAGCGGTCGCCAGCACCGCGAGCGTCACGCCGGTCGCGCCGAGCGCCACCGCCACGCCGAACAGCGACGCGAGCGCGCCGATCTGCATCTGGCCGTTCGGCGCCAGCCCGATGGCGGCGACCCAGGCCCCGCCCGCCCGACCACGCAGACCGCTCGGCACGCTGAGCTGCATGAGGCTCTGGGCGAGCAGGTCGGCCAGTGCGCCGATCGCGTTGACGACGACGAGCACGATCAGCACGCCGGCGAACCCGATGTAGCGCGGGGCCAGGCCGAGCGCGATGAGGCTCGTGCCGAACGCCAGGGGCACGCCGAAGAAGAGCGCAC
>DATEDV010000056.1:0-3838 GCA_035281485.1 Candidatus Limnocylindria bacterium
TCGCGCCACGGTGTTCCGCACGCTCGACCTGCTCGTTGCGCTCGGCGCGCTGTCGCGCATCCACGGCATCGAGGCCGGCGCGCGCTGCGTGCGCTACACACCGTGCGAGCCGTCGCATCACCACCATCTCGTGTGTCAGGCCTGCGGCCGCGTCGAGGACCTCGGCGCAAAGACGCTCGAGCGGCAGATCGGCGCGACGGTCCGCGATCGGGGCTTCCAGCCGCTGGGTCACAGCCTCGAGGTCGTCGGCATCTGCCCGGAGTGTCGAAAGTGACCCCACTCGTGCTCTTGCTCGGTCTGGCCGCGGCGCTCGGCGATCTCATCGGCGGCGCCATCGTCGCCGTGCCCCGGCGCATCGGCGATCGGACGCTGACGCTCCTCATGGCCCTCGGCGCCGGGAATCTCCTCGGCGTGTCCGTCGTCGAGCTCATTCCCGAGTCGATCAACGAGGTCGGGGAGGCCGCTCCGCTTTACATCCTCGCCGGATACCTGCTGATCCACTTCTTCGAGCACGTCTTCGCGCCGCATCTGCACTTCGGGGAGGAGACGCACGAGGACAGCGTCGTCGACACGCACGTCTCGAGCACGGCGATCCTCGGTCTGGGGCTGCACGCGTTCATGGACGGCGTCGCGATCGGCTCGGCGTTCATCGCGAGCCCCGCCCTGGGCACGATCGTGTTCGCGGCGATCATGCTGCACAAGCTGCCCGAGGGATTCACGATCGCCTCGGTCATGAAGGCCACCGGCGCGGGACGTCGTGGCACCCTCGGGGCTGCCGCTCTGCTGTCGGTGGCCACGTTCAGCGGCGTCGTCGCGACCGGTCTGCTCAGCGGCTTCGCCGGCCCCGCGCTGGCGCTGGCGACGGGTTCGGTGCTCTATGTCGGGGCGACGGACCTCATGAGCGAGGCGAACAAAGAGTTCGGCATCCTCAATCCCCTCATGGTGATCATCGGTATCGGCATGTTCTTCGCGCTGGTGGGTCTGGCGGGTCTGGCCGGCATCGAGGTCTGAGCGACTAACATCGATGTATGCCTCTCGATAAGCAGCTGCTCGAGATCCTCGTCTGCCCGGCGGACCACGGTCCGCTCACCGAGGAAGGAGATCGTCTCGTGTGCGGGAAGTGCCACCGGCGCTACCCGGTGCGTGACGGCATCCCCGTGATGCTCATCGAGGAGGCCGAGCAGCCCGCGTCCTAGAAGGGAGCCTGCCCTGGCGCTACAGATCACCCCCGACATGACGATCGCGTCCGTCGTCGACCGCTGGCCGGACGCGGCGCGGATCTTCGCGCGGTATTCGCTCGGGTGCGCGTCGTGCGCGATCAGCAAGAGCGAGACGATCGCGCAGGCGGCCACCGGTCACGGTGCGGGCCGCGTGAAGCTCGACGATCTCATCGGAGAGCTCAACACGTACGCCGAGACCGGCAAGCTGCCCGAGGGCGCGCCCCCGGCCCCGTCGCTCGCAGCGAAGGGCGTGCCGCGCGGCATGGCCGAGCAGAAGGGCGTGAAGCACGTCATCGCCGTCATGTCCGGCAAGGGCGGCGTCGGCAAGTCGCTGGTCGCGGGCCTGCTGGCGGTCGGCCTCAAGCGCCGCGGGTTCCGCGTCGGCGTGCTCGACGGCGACATCACCGGTCCGTCGATCCCGCGCATGTTCGGCGTGCGCGAGAAGCCGATGTCCGCCGACGGCAAGACCCTCGTGCCGCCGAAGTCGCGCGGCGGCATCCCGATCATGTCGATGAACCTGATCCTTCCGAACGAGGAGGAGGCGGTGATCTGGCGCGGACCGATGGTGTCCGGCGCGATCCGCCAGTTCTTCAGCGACGTCCAGTGGGGCGAGCTCGACTACCTCATCGTCGATCTGCCGCCGGGGACGAGCGACGCGCCGCTCACCGTGATGCAGGCGTTGCCGGTCGATGGCGTCGTCCTCGTCACCACGCCGCAGGCGCTCGCGACGATGGTCGTGACGAAGGCGGTGAAGCTGGTGAAGCAGCTCGGGGGCGACATCATCGGTGTGGTCGAGAACATGGCCTACGTCCGCCTGCCGGACGGCAAGCACCTCGAGGTGTTCGGTCCGTCGCAGGGGCTGAAGCTGGTCATCGCATCGAACGCGCCGCTCATGGCCAAGCTGCCGATCGATCCGGCGATCGCACACGACGCGGACAACGGCGACATCGAGAGCTACACCTCGCCCGAGACCGAGGAGCTGGTCGAGAACTTCATGACCGTCGCGCCGATGAAGGGCCCGCCCGACTGAGCCCGGCGTCCGTCGCATAGCGAACCGGTAACCTGCGCGCGTGCTCCTCCGAGCGCGCCAGCACTCCAGCGGCCTGTACCTGCTCTTCGCGACGACGGTCGCCAACGTCCTCGCGTTCGGCTATCAGGTCGTGATGGCGCGGCTGCTCAGCCCCGAGGAGTACGCGGTCCTGACCGCGCTCTTCGGCATCCTCATCCTCGAGTCGATCTCGAGCCAGGTCATCCAATCCGCCACCGCGAAGCTCGCCGCGCAGTACCGCGCGCGCGACGAGGAGGCCGCGCTGCACGCGTTCGTCCGGCGGTGGACGGTGCGCGTCGGCGGCGCCGCTGCGTCGCTCGGGGTGATCGTGATGGTCCTCTCGCCCGTCATCGCGTCGGTCCTCAGGCTGCCCCCGCTGTCCGTCGCGCTCCTCGGGCTGGCGCTGTTCCTCGCCCTCGTCTTCACCTTCGGATTGGGCCTGCTGCAGGGCCTCGCGCGCTTCGCGTGGATGGGGACGGCGCTCATCGCTCAGTCGGGCGCCCGTCTCGCCGTGGGCGTTGCGCTGGTGCTCGGCGGTCTGGGCGTCGACGGCGCCTTCACCGGTGCGGCGGCCGCCGTCGCGATCAGCGTGCTGGTGGTCGCGGTCCCGCTCCTGCCTCTGCTCCGCGCCGCGCGCGGGAGCCGGGTCACGCACGAGCTCGGACCCGCCGAGACGCGCTTCTTCGCGCTGTCGGCCGTGGTGCTGCTCGCCTACGCGGCGCTCACGAACATCGACGCCGTCCTGGCGCGTTCGCTCCTCACGCCGGCGGACGCCGGCGCCTACGCGGGCGCGATCACGATGGGGAAGATCGTGCTGTTCGCGCCCATCGCCATCGGGTTCCTGCTCCTGGAGCGGACCGCTCGCGCGCACGCCCGCGGCGAGGACACCGATCGCGCGCTGTACCTCGCGCTCGGCTTCGTGCTGGCGACCAGCGGCCTCGTCGCTGTGGCGTATGTCGTCGCGCCGGAGCTCCTGGTCCCGCTCGTCGTCGGCGCGGAGTATCCGGAGACGACGAAGATCGTCGCGACGTACGGCTTCGCCGCGCTGGCCAACGCGCTCCTGAGCCTGTGGATCGCGTACTTCATCGGACGCGGGGAGATGCGCGTCGGCGTTCTCCTCGCGGTGGCGGTCGTCATCGAGCTGGCGCTCCTGCTGACGATGGCGACCGATCCGCTCGCGATGGCGCGCGTCGTCCTCGCCGTCGCCCTCGCGACGCAGGCCGCGGCGATCGCGACGTTCGTGCTGCGGAAGATGCGCGCGGGCTAGAGCTGGGTCGCGTCCACCAGTCCGTTGCGCACCGCGTAGATCGCGGCCTGCGTGCGGTCGGAGACATTGAGCTTTTCGAGGATGGCGGCGACGTGACTCTTGACCGTCTCCGGCGAGAGGACGAGCTTGTCGGCGATCTCGCGGTTCGACAGTCCTTCGGCGACGAGCGCCAGGATCTCGCGCTCGCGCTTGGTGAGGTTCTTCGCGGCGGAGGGCACCGGGCCGGCCGGCTTCATCTCGCTCAGCATCCCGCGGGGCAGCTTCGACTCGATGAACGCGCCGCCGGTGGAGACCTGCCGGATC